>NZ_JAAHIG010000124.1:0-22054 GCF_010692305.1 Moorena sp. SIO4G3
TGATCAATTTTATCTTCTGCTTGCAAGCTATACAGTGCTTTATCCAATTCTTCCCTAGACAAAGGCGGTTGTAACTTTTGGCGCAAATGAAACAGTGGCAAATAGTTTTCTGTACCCAATTCCTGGTCTAAATCCTTGATGATTTGTAATATTTCTTCATTATTATGGGGATTGACTAGAGCGGGAGTCGAATTTCCATCTGATTCTGAGATTGTACTGGTTGAGTTTGGCAGCTGTTTCCGCAGGAAATCGATGTAATCCGCTAGCATGGTTTTAGACAAATTGATATTGCCACGACCAACGGGTTTATAATTAGTTAAGAGGTACTTAATACCTGTTTCAGTAATCCAAACATCTTTGAATTTAGTTTCTGCGACTGTGATATAACCCCGTTCTATCAAACTGTCCATGATTTCCTTGCGGGTCTTAGCAGGCTTGACGTTTGTCTTGGCGGGAGTAGTCGGTTCTGTTTCACAGGCTTTTAGAATTTTGCGTTCTTTCGTGCTCATTGGTACTTCAGCCTGATCTTGGTTTAGAAGTTCCTTGCCTGCATCAGTGATCTGAATTTTGGTGATTTCTTGATTAGACTCAATCAAATTGCGATCGCATAATGCCTGACAAATTCGATCTCGTTCACCCGCTGAGGTTTTAGAATTGGGTTTCGCTTCTGTAATCAATGCCCGATAATCCGGTTTGCTCAGTAGCTTCAGTAAAAATTTTAGTTGGCTGACTTCCAGTTCAATAGCTTCCATGTTGATTGTTGTTACCTCACGTTTGTTCAAGATTAACCTATCTCTATTCCCTATAACCACGTAGTAGTTAAAGATTTTCGCAATAGATTCTACTGTCAGCCCTCAGCGGACGGGCGCTGAGCCCTCAACTATTAGCTCTGAGCAGAATTATTATTATATAAGCCTTTCGGTACTTTTCAATAGTATCTTTATTTCCGTGGTGCCTTACTAGGCTCAATCCTTACCGATATTAGACTTATCTCAAGTCTGGTTGAATACCCATAATTAAGGGTGGGCGGGGATGGTAGGGAGGCGCTAGAGGTCTGGGGAGATAGGGATATGGGGAGATAGGGAAATTTTTATTAAGCGATGCAGCGCGGTCTTGGGGGTTTCCCCCATGAGCGACTGCATCAAGACAGAGTAATTATCGTAAGATAATATTAGCTGAAGGTCGCGACTAGATGGGTATTCAGGGAAAACCCTCAAAACGCTGATACCCGAAATGCTGATAGCTGACGACCGAACCGAAACCATTCAGCTATCAGCCCTCAGCATTACGTCACAGGCATTAAGCCTGTGCCACAAAGCATCTCAAGTAGCGTGGTCCAAAGGCCAAGACTGATAGCACCTCAAGTAGCGTGTGCGTAGCACATAAGCTGAATGCTAAGCTACAGTCAATTTTCTTACCCCTACTCCCGTCTTGATTATTGCGCGAGTGGGGGAAAGCACGGCAGTTGCTCATGGTTTGTTCGCGTTCGCCTTTGGCGTGGCCGTAGGCCAAGTTACCGTAAGACAGGCTCGCCTTGTCAGCCATGCAAAGCGCGAGTGGGGGAAACCCCCTGTTCCCTTGCTGCATCGCTAATCAATAAGTTTTACCCCTTTTCTGCATAGCCTACCAACCATAAAGGCTCAACGTAATCAGGTTTCGTCTCCGGGGGGAACCCCCTTTGGCGGCACTGGCTCCCCAAGACCGCGCTGCATCCCTACTCCCTATTCCCTATTCCCTATTCCCCTAATAACGTCGAGTTTTCTGAACCCCGTAAACTAGTCCTGTACCAATCGATAACAATATCAATAGCCACAGGATACCACCAGGAAGAAAGGTAAGAATACCAAAACCTCTGAGCAAGTAAACCATAACGGTGATAGCGAGAAGAGCCCCAAAAAAGTAGGCAATTATTAAAGTTTCAGATTGAGAAGGGGAACTCATATAGTATTTTTAGTTTAGTTGTGAACAGATCACGAAAGGCAAGAGGCAAGAGGCAAGAGGCAAGAGTTAAAAAAAACTGTGTACCTCAGGTGCGACCCCTAAGGAAAGGCAAGAGGCAGAGGCAAAAGGCAAGAGTCAATCAAGTATAGAATGATTTTGGCCGACTGCATCGCTTTTTCCAATTCATTTATAAATGCTAAGGGCGTTTGTCGCAGTTATGAGGTACACTCTTCTTTGAAGATGATTCCCTTAAAATCTTCATTAGTCTTGCCTTTTGCCTTTTGCCTTTTGCCTTTTGCCTTAAAAGTATCAGATTTTTACTCATGGCAATTGGACTGGCTATATCAATAATCAGTTATCACTAAAATTACTAAACATAGAGTTGGCTAAAATAGCTGCTTGAGTGCGATCGCGTACATTCAACCGACTCAAAATATGAGTAACGTGGTTTTTGACGGTCTTCTCAGAAATATACAACGTCTGAGCAATCTCTCGGTTGCTAGCACCGGTAGCAATTAGCCGTAAAATCTCCTGCTCTCTAGGAGTTAGTTCATCCCAACCCGGAGGTGGACTTGGAGTTGGGTCTCGCATTTGAGTAGCGACTTTTTTGCCTATACCAGGACCTAACTGAGTATACCCTTTTTGCACCGCTCGAATTGACTGGGCTAATTCTTCGGGAGGGGTATCCTTCAGCAAATATCCGGCTGCTCCCCATTGTATGGCTTGGGTAACGTACTGGTCATCATCAAAGGTAGTTAGTACTAATACCTTTGTATCCGGGAATTGCTGACAAATTTCCCGAGTTGCAGCGACGCCATCCATGACAGGCATCCGAATATCCATCAGTATAACATCTGGCTGTAACGTTTTTACCAGACTAATTGCCGTTTCTCCATTCTCGGCTTCACCGACTACCTGTAAGTCTTCTTCTAACTTCAGCAAGGCTTTTAATCCACGCCGAATTAGACTTTGGTCATCTACGAGTAAAATACGAATCATCATCAAGGATGAATTATATAATAGTTGTCAATTCGGTCTTATTTTTAGGGAGTAGGGAGTAGGGAGTAGGGAGTAGGGAACAAAACTAATCACAATGCGTCTCTAATTTCTAGATAAGCGCGTTGGTATTTGAGCTCTAAACCTGTATGATATTTTTTTTGGGGACAATAAAACTCCTGATATATTTTACCTCTTGCCTCTTGCCTCTTGCCTCTTGCCTTTGCCTGCCATACCTGTGTTCACAACCGATGATACAAACGCGCTTACCTTAAACCTTTGGTAAAGGAAAATGAGCAATAATTTTGCAGCCAGCTCCTGGTGCTGTCTCAATTTTAAAGGTTCCTCCTAAGGCTTGGGTGCGTTCTCGCATTCCTTGTAAACCAAAACCGGTTGTGTTCTGGTTTAGGGAAAATCCAATACCATTGTCTTTAATAATTAATTGTAAATCTGTTGCTGTCTTAATTTGGATGTATACTTCAGTAGGTTTAGCATATTTAAAGATATTTGTCAATCCTTCTTGGACAATACGGTAAACTGCGATTTTGATGTCAGCAGGGATTGAACGCTTTAAGTTAAGATGGTATGAAGGTGAGATAGCTGTGGACTTTTGGAAGTCCTCGATTAGGGATGCGATCGCATTTTCTAGAGATTGCTCTTGTAACGGATTTAAACGCAAGGAAGCAACGGATTGACGTACATCCTTTAGAGCAGTTTTCCCGAGTTGTTTCGCTTCTAGAATAAATTCTTTGGCTTCATCCGGGTCAGATTGTAATAGTCTTAAAGCCGCTTCTAGGTGTAAATTAAATACCGTTAACGAATGTCCTAAAGAGTCATGAATTTCCCGAGCAATACGGTTACGTTCTTGCAGCGTAGCAATATCTTCAATGCGGAGGGCATAGTGACGCAGTTGAGCATTAGCCTTAGCCAGCTCTTCCCGACTTTTTCGTTCTGATAGTACAGCATCCACTAATAGCTGCAAAACGATTAAGACCAATACAAATATAAAGACAGAAGTCAATAAGATAAATAGTAATCGCTCTGGAATCAACCCTGTTGGTGGTGCTCTGAACACAGGAGGTGGTCTAAAGGGAGGACGATGCCTCAGACCATGATGCTGAAATCGCACCATTTGCTTCATTAGAAATAATATAACCGCAAATCCAGTCATCATTAAGCGACCTTGGAACTCGAAGATAAAACAGTTGCGAACAACTAATATAATTAACATTAATTGCAACAGCCGAATATGTCCCACTATGGATGCTAAAACAATTACCCCAATTTCGGCAGCGCTGTAAAGTATCTTATAAATAGGCTTATTTGTTGGTAATCTCAATCCCATTAACCCAAATACTGCCAGGCAAACTAGATTGAGTAGTGGAGACCTAGGTAGCATGGGAAAGGGAAGTTTTAGTAATTCCACCAAAGCGGTAATAATCAGCAGTATCCACTCCAGGTAGAGCAAAAATCGAATGGGGTGGTTAGTAATTTGAATCGGATGGCGCATTAACGATTGTTGTAAACAACCAATAACAAACAACCAATAACCTTAATCCATGTGTCAAAGGTAATGCAAGACCCATTGGTCATCTCTAGCCCAGGACTAAAGTCCTAGAGGAATTCAGGTCTTTTGCCTCATGTGGTTTCGCCCTCCCCGTTTTTAGGATAGAGACATCAAACAGAAATCAGCTCACTTCCAAACAGTTAGAAAGAAAGACAAGTGAACATCATGAACATCAAACGCTTTTCTCTACTGGCAGGTATCGCAGCAATTACCCTCACTAGTTTTCCCATGGCAGTTAATGCCCAAGAACTTCCTCCATTTTTATCTAATCTGAACATCACTGACCAGCAAAAAGAGCAGTTTGAGGACATCATTAACAATACTGACTCCAAAATTGAGGATATTCTCACTCCCGATCAACAACGGCGCTTTCAAACTATAAAAGTGCTCCGCCGTCAACTGAAAGACGCAAGGGAAGGTCTGAATCTCTCCGAAGAGCAGTTAAAGCAAATGCAAGACATTAACAGGTCAGCACGATATGAGATGAGGGGTATTCTCACCGAGGAACAGCGCCAACAAATTCGTCAAGAAATAGGAGCATTTCGAGGTAAAGGCCCATTGAGACGGAGATTTTTCCAGAACTAGATTATCTCTTGGAATATAGCAATTCTACGACTTTTGAGGTACAAATATCTAGGTTTTAGGGAGCAGGGAGCAGGGATCAGGAAGCAGGAAGCAGGGAGCAGGGAGCAGGGAGCAGGGAGCAGGGAGCAGGTAATAGGTAATAGGTAATAGTGAAGAGTGAAGAGGGCAAAAATAATGTGTACCTCATAGCTACGATAAACGCTATAAAAAGTACTAAATCTCTTCATATAACTTATTAAAGGTACCCTTAACCTATTAATAATTAAATTTGCCACTGGTGGCACCTAATTGTTAAGTGTTAATTGATAAAATATTAACACTTAACAATTTTTTTTTATTACCAATTATCCGAACATGATATAGCAATTCTATATCCCATAAGGTAAAACTTGATCCCCCTAAATCTCTCACGGGGTGACAGTGAACCGACAAAGCAGAGCCGGTAAGGGTTATAGCAGAGCAGAGCTGTTTCATTCTAGCCAAAAATAAATAGATAGGGATAGGGAGATGGGGATAATTTTGAACGAATATTCGGGATTTTTTCAAAATTTATCGAACCATCCTCGAAGGCAGTTAACCAATTGTTAGTCATTGGAATTGTTGCTGCGCTAATGCAATAGTTTTTTTGGAAACTCTCAACTGAGGTGCTTTGGCTTAATGCGATTGACCTTTGGTCACGCTACGCGATCGCATTACTGTATCTAGTAATTAATACCTAAAATGTCATTTCTTGCATCTTCCCCAAAATTATGTTATATTAACAGTATCGTTAACGCAATGGTTAACTCCCCATGATGATTTCTACCGCACAAGCCGCTGATTTACTAGGTGTTTCCGCCACTCGCGTCCGTTACCTTCTGAGCAAAGGCAGAGTTAAAGGAGCCTATAAAGTGGGTAGAACTTGGGTGATTCCTCTGTTTGATGGCATGCCAGTAGTCACTCCCGGCACTCGCGGTCCCAAGCGGAACTGGTCAAAGCGCAGAGAGTACACTAAGGCTGTGATTCATGTTAACCAAAGGGTAATTCGCAACAATCTCAAGACAGGGGAGCGTAACCCTGTGATTACCGTAAAACGAGGCTCTCAAAACACTTATGGTCATACGGTGGAAGTCAATGGGCCGTGTAGAGTGATGTATCGCCCCGATGATCCCCTCAAATGTGGAGCAAGGGTGTGGATTGAGACTATTTCTGATTTTAAAGTAATTTGATTTGGTATAGCACTACGAATTAAGCTTAGGACATTTATAAAAGCTGAAACGCTGTTTTAGTAAACTTTTGCCTCTTGCCTCTTGCCTCTTGCCTTGTGCGTAGCGCTATAACAGCTACCTGACTAGACATCTACCTGATTAGACTAGGAAACGCTATACTCCAGAGAAACATCATCACTGGTATGGAAAAGACCAATTAAAGGATCAGGGAAGTCGGATGAAACGCTTTTATTTATATTCAAGTTTGTTGGTTGCTAGCTTCTTTCTACTATTGCTTGGGGAAGAGGGATTAGCACTTATTGTCAAAACCAATCGTCGATTGTCAGGTTTTTCGGTAGATAGTCGCAGCTATATTTATTTAGAAAGTGCTAGAAACCATGTCACAAAGGTTCCTACCGCCAAAATTCAAATTTTCGATGTAGCCACTAACGCTTGTGTCAAGAAGGGTTGTCTAGAAACTAACTATAACTACTCGGATTCCAATCTCACTCCTAAAGACGCTGAAGATAGCTTACTCAGGAAAACTCAAAGAATAAGACAGAGCTTAGGACTCAATCAACTAAAAGTAGGACTAAAACTGCCAATTATTGAGCGTTCCATTCAACCCAATGGCACTGAAACAGTTAAGGTCTTGGTGGATAAAGAAAAAGACCCACTAGAGATTCGTTTAGAACAAATTTATATTCCCTCGGTTTTGTCTGGAGGAATGTCTGATATAGACCGGGCTTCAATGCAGCTAGTCATTAATTACAATTATCGCCAACTCACCCTAGGTAAACTGAACAATTACCGTGAAGCTATCAGGAAATATTCGATCAGAGAAGTTCGCTTATCCCCCAATAGACAGAACATAGTTGTACTGATCAATCTCCACCAAGCCACCTATAACGCTGACTTTCAGACAACCTTCGTTCAGAGTTTTCCGATCTAAACTACTTTTGCCTTTTGCCTTTTGCCTTTTGCCTTTTGCCTTCTGCCTTCTGCCTTTTGCCTTTTGCCTTTTGCCTTTTGCCTTCTGCCTTTTGCCTTCTGCCTTTTGCCTTTTGCCTTTTGCCTTTTGCCTTTTGCCTTCTGCCTTCTAACAGCTTAGTGGTGAAGCGTACCATCAGGCATAATTGCCCCACTGATAAACGTATTGCTCAAATCAACATCACTCAGGTCTACGTCAGTGAGTTTAGTATCCTTAAGTTGTGCCCCATGGAGATTAGCACCACTTAGGGTAGCCTTGCTTAAGTCAGCACCAGTTAAATTTGCCCCTAACAGGTCAGCACCTGTCAAATTAGCCCCTGCCAAGTTTGCCTGACTTAGGTTTGCCCCCCAAAGGTCAGCTTGACTGAGATTAGCCCCACTGAGGTTAGCGTGACTAAGGTCAACTCCTCCTAAATTGGCTCCACTCAAATCTTTCCCTGATAGGGAAGCAACAGGCACAATGCAATATGCTCCCAACTTACTAGGGTCAAACCCTTCCGGAAATTGAGTAGTTTGGTTATAGAGCGATCGCTCAAATTTAGCATCTTCGAGATTAGCACAGCGCAGATCTGCACCAAGCAAATTTACCTTACTAAAGTTAGCTCCCCCCAGATCAGTGCCATTTAACTCTTGATCTGAAAATGATGCACCGGAGGCAATTAAGTAAGCTCCGTGTTGGCTGGGGTCAAACCCTTCTGGAAATCGAGTAGCTTGGTCGTAGAGCGCTCCGAGCAAATTGACTTCCTCCAGGTTAACCGAGTAAAGATCTGCCCCAAACAGGCTAACTTTACCCAAATCTGCCCTACTCAAGTCAGCTCCTCTGAGGTCAGCCCCCTGAAGATTTAGCCCACACAGAGACACATCCGGAGCAATTAGATATGCCCCATGGGCTGTGGGGTCAAAATCTTCAGGAAATTGAGTCTGTTGGTTATAAATTGCTCCTTTGAAGTTAACCGCTTCGAGATTAGTAGCGGACAGATCTACTCCAAACAAGTGAATTCTGCTTAAATCTGCTCCTCTGAAATCCGCGCCACTAACTAAGCTCAACCATAAGTCCGCTCCCCGCAAATCCGCTTCCTGTAGATCGGCTTCTCGTAGATCCGCTTCCCAGAATTGAACTCCTCTTAAATTGGCTTTCCTTAAATTAGCTCTAAGCAAAGATATACCAAAAAAGTGACCCTGACTCAGGTCAACTTGGGATAAGTCTGCTTCACTTAAGTCCACACCACTGAGATTTGACTGACTCAGGTTAGCCATTGGTAGAGATACACCAGGAGCAATTAAATGTCCTCCTGCCTTCACTGGGTCAAAATCTTCAGGAAACTGAGTGGTTTCGTCGTAGAGTATACCGCTCAGGGTTGCATTTAGAAGCTTAGCACCCTTGAGGTTTGCCCCCATCAGATTGGAGCCGCTTAAATTAGCTCCTCTTAGGTCAACATCCTGCAACTGAGCCCCAATTACGCAAGCACGGGTTAGATTAGCTTCTTTGAGATCAGCACCTTTGAGGTTAGTTTTCCAGAGGTCAGCTCTGGTCAAATTCGCACCCCTTAAATTGGTATCACTGAGATCTACCCCACTCAATTTAGCTTCCGTTAGTAAAGCCTCGGGGGCAATTAAATAAGCTCCTGCCTTGGTAGGGTCGAAATTTGGGGGAAACTGAGTGGAAAAATTGTATAGTGTAGTACGGAGGTTAGTTAAGTCTAGAATAGCCTCGCTCAAGTCTGCCTGACCCAGATTAGCACCACATAGAACAGCTTGAGTTAAGTTAGCTTCCCTCAAATTAGCTCCCCAGAGATCAGCACTACTGAGGTTAGTGCCAGTAAGAATTGCTTGACTGAGGTCGGCTCGCCATAAAATTACCCGTTCCAGGTTTACCTGGCTGAGGTTGACTTGACTTAAGTCAGCTCCACTAAAATCTCTTTCCCCAAGGGAATATTGTGACTGAATTTCATCAGTATTCATGTATCGTTCGTTAGTTTTAATTTAAAAATAATCAAAATTAATTATTAGATAATACCTCCGGTTCCCAATTCCAAATTACATACCCTTTATCGATATGAGTAATTACTATTTTATCGAGCTGATCAGCTACCTTAGACAAAATAGCGATAAGCTGTTCTTGAGTTTTTTCTAATCGTAAAAAACTGTAGTATTGACCATCAACGTTAATGGCTAATAAGCGTCTGCTTAAATGAGGTACCTTAATCCAGCAGATTTGGTAATCCTGACGGGATTTAATAATATGACTGGAGGATAATTCCAAATCCTGAAGGAGAGCAAGAGCAGGAACAGAGGAAGACCTCAGTTGAACTGAATTATTGTTTTGGGATTCAGGGTAAAACTTAAGTTGGTTGGCATTTATAGCCATCCCTTTAGTTTGAGCTACTCTATTGCGTTTAAACTCAATAACATTATTGCTATCAACAACACCATGGGGTTGTTGAACAGCAAACGATAGAGTGTTAGGAGGAGTTAGTCCTCGATACCGAAGCAAATCATCCCTCTGGGTAAGAGCTATTGCTGAAACATCCGGTTGGTATTCTGGAACATCTAGTTGCTCCTCTGGTTCGGATTCAGCTTGGTTGAGGGATTCGATCTCCTGGAGGCGTTGTCTGTTTTTTTCTCTGACTGATGCTTGGTATTTTTGCCATTGCCTTCCCACTTCAACAGTGCCAAGACCAGCTAACACACTCGCTAGGATGGCAACGCCAAGATAAGGAATTGCTAAATCCTTATGGTCTTCATGGAAGATGGGTTTAAGTTCGACATTTAAAAACGGTTTAACTTCAACAACGATTGGTTTTGATTTGTTGAAAACAAACGGTAAGGTCAAACTGGAAAATATAGTGCTGGAGATAACTACAGCTGGTAGTAAGATATTAATTAAGGGGTAATTGGTCATCGGTCATCTTCAACCGCTGCAAGCAAGAAATTGGGTAAAGCGATGCAGCATAGCTATGGGGGTAAACCCCCATGAGCAACTGCATCAAGAGATGAAGCTTGAATCTCCAACAAATGGAGCTTGACTCAAGCTTGACGATGGTGATCGGTTAAATTCCGGTAGTCTTGCTGCTTACTGAAGAGGGCGGCTTTGTTGCTAGCAAATCGCCTCAAAGCAGGTGATTTAATCAGGATATAATAATAAACGGTATATTATATCATTTAATACCAATTAAAGTATGTGGGGTCAGACCCACCATTAATTTTAGCAGCGGTCTCTGATAATATGTCAATTTAATTGACAATTTAATATATCTTAATATTTTAAGTCCAGAGCAAGAGTACTCAGCTTACGCCCTACACACACTGCTCTTGCCAGCACTGACCAGGGCATTGCTGACTATCGTTTGGGATATCAAGTAGAGTTGGGTCAGTTACCAATTACCCATGACCCATTACCAATTACCGATTACCTTTAATCATTCCACAATTGGGGAACGCTTTATTTTGCTCTAATTCTTTGCAAAACAGTAATGCCTAACAGCAAAATGATACCCCCTGTCGTGGCATAAATCACCCTAGGAGTCATATCTTGCAGTTTCATCGCTAGCCAGTTAGACACTAAGGTAATGCCCCAAAGGATAAGGGCGACATAGCGCTGGGAGAAACCAAAGGCTAGCAAGCGGTGATGTAGGTGGTCCTTACCTGGGGTAGTTAAAGGGTTTTTACCATTGATCAACCGCCGCACAAATACCTGAGTAGTATCTAGGACTGGCAATAGCAAAAATACTACTGGGGGGACTAGGGCAAATACCGTAGTCACTTTCAAAGACCCTAAAATGCTGCTGGCAGCTAGTACATAGCCGAAAAAGTACGCACCTGCATCTCCCATAATAATGTGGGAAGGATGGAAGTTATGGCGCAAAAAGCCAAGAGCTGATCCCCCTAGGGCTGCCAGCAGCAATGTTGCTGCGGCACGACTGGGAAACTGAGCTGAAACCGCTAACAGGCTCATAGCAGTAATAAAGCTGACCCCTGCCGCTAAACCATCCATCCCATCCATAAGGTTAATGGCATTAGTAATACCCACAACCCATAGAACCGTAAGTAACATGGAGAGTTGGACATCAATCGGAGTACCGAAAGTAGCTTTAATCCCTGCACCACTAGCCACTAACAAGAGGGCAGCAATAATTTGAACCGACAAGCGTACATAGGCAGGCAAACCAAATTGATCATCAATAAACCCTACCAGTACCAGAACCGAGCCCCCTAGGAGAATAGTCAGCACTTGAGCTAATACCCCTTCGATGACAATCGGTCTCAGGAGGGTAGCTAGTACCAGTGCAGCTACCACTCCGGTATAGATAGCTAAGCCTCCTGCATTGGGTAAGGGTTCTTGGTTAAGCCGTCGGGCATTGGGTTGGTCAGCCCAACCAACCTCTAGAGCAAACGAGCGTAAAGTTGGCATCAAGCATCTAGTCACTGCCCATGCCAATCCGAAAGTTAATATGACTGCCAACCAGCCACTTCCCCTAGGGTTGGCAATTCCGAGGGACTCTAGGAAGCCGTACACATCTATCTCCCAAGTCACGTCCAGACTGCAAAATTGTAATCGCTATGGATAATATTAAGCTCATCTTGTAAATAAGGTACATGGGTAGAAGCACATCAGCAGGAAAAAGCGATTACCACTTAGGGATTAGGGGTTTGGATTTTCCCCCTGAACTAACTCAATGTACTGACTATCGATCAGAAATGCTCCTCTAGAAAAGCGAACACCCCAGTATCCTCCTGGACGTCGGTCGAGGATTACTCCCTCTTCCCCAACTTTAATCACATCAGGAGGTCGTAACATGGGCATTGGTTCAGCAGTTTTGACGTAGCGTGGTAATGTAATTACTCTTACGCGATCGCCAACGTTAAAGTCTTGAGACATTGGTCAGTCAAAAAAGGTGATGGGCCTGGAGGTTGAAGGTTAACAGGTTGAATGTTGAAGGTTAACAGGTTGAAGGTTGAAGGTTAACAGGTTGAAGGTTGAAGGTTAACAGGTTGAATGTTGAAGGTTATGGGGTTGGAGGTTGAAGGTTAACAGGTTGAATGTTGAAGGTTATGGGGTTGGAGGTTGAAGGTTAACAGGTTGAATGTTGAAGGTTATGGGGTTGGAGGTTGAAGGTTAACAGGTTGAATGTTGAAGGTTATTGGTTGAAGGTTAACAGGTTGAACGCGCACGCGTGGCCTATTGGCCAAGGTTATGGGGTTGGAGGTTGAAGGTTATGGGGTTGAACGCGCACGCGTGGGTTATTGGCCAAGGTTATGGGGTTGAATGTTGTTCTTGCCCAGGCGTGCCTTGTAGTATAGGTTGGATGTTTTCTGGATTAACCTTCAACCTTCAACCTACCAACCTTCAACCTTCAACCTTCAACCTACCAACCTTCAACCTTCAACCTTCAACCTACCAACCTTCAACCTTCAACCTTCAACCTACCAACCTTCAACCTTCAACCTTCAACCTACCAACCTTCAACCTACCAACCTTCAACCTGTTAACCCTAGGGTGCTTGCCAAATACGCTGGTGGTATTTTTCCAAGTCTTGATAGGGATCTGGGGTATTGTGATTATGCTGGTGAGAGTGGTGGTGGTGATGGTCATGCCCGTGGTGATGGTGGTGGGAGTGTCCGTTGTCAGCACCATTATCAATGGCTGCTAGCCGGAACTTACACATCTCACAATTCATCTGCACTTGCCCCAACTGAGCCTCGATTTCTCGATCCCTGAGCACAGATAGCAGCTGAGGCTGAATTCCCATTTCTGGTAAACAGGTCAAGGGAATTTCTGGATAAAGTTTCTGCTGCTGAGCTGTGATATCAAAAATCTTTTTTACTAAAGCCCCGGTAAATAGGAAGTAAGGAAGTACTATAATATGCTTAGGTTGGTATAGTCGGGCGCGACGGAAGCCTTCTTCTAATCGAGGATGGGTAATGCCAATAAAGCAGGTTTCCACAGTTTTATAGCCACTGCCTTCCCAGAGCATGCGAGCCATTTTGTAGACATCACCATTAGCATCAGGGTCACTAGACCCACGACCAACAAATAGAAGTACTGTGTCTTTTCTTAAGGGTAAAGGTTGTTTTGTTGAAGGTTCTAGATTGGAAGCTTGAACCTTCAATTGGCTAACGGGTAACTCTGGTTGGAGTTGGTCAAGTTTGGCAAGCCGTTGCCGCCATAAATCCAGAATTCCAGTGGTAATTCCAAAATGACGCCCGTAGTGAAACTTGACTTGGGGGTATTTTGCTCTTGCCCGGTCTAACTCGTTAGTAACATCAAATTTATTGTGGCGAGCTGCAAACAGTAAAATCGGTAATACAGTTAGTTCTGTATAACCCTGCTGGACACAACTCTCTACTCCCTCTTGAATAGTTGGACCTGTTAGTTCTAAAAAACAAGGTACTACTGGTCGAGAATGGTTCAAGGTTTGATAGCTGTGGGCAAAATCTAGGAAAGTCTGACGCCCATCGGGGTCTCTAGTGCCGTGACCAACCATTAATAAAGGGCGTTTTAGCGGTAGGGGAGATAGGGACAATGACTCATCTGTGAGATCGATCTTCATACTTCATCCTTGATCATTCATAGCTCATACTTCTACGTAATACTTACATAATTAATTTTATAAAGGCTATTTTAGTGGTAGGCAGGTTAAGGACAATGACTCAGAGGTAACATCGATATTGCTCCTTTAGCCTTAATACTTCATGCTTTATTCTTAATACCTCATTTGTATAATGTCTTAATCTCTTGATTACCGACCCTTTACCTTATTGCCTTAAGGTAGGGAAAGTATCCACGCCTTGTTGCCCCTATGCACCAATTTTCGAGAGCAATTCTAGAGAGAAAGCAGCAAGAGCCAAAGGTTAAACGCCGATTGCATTTCTACGCTAGGGGTGAGCAGATCCCTCTAGTAGCACAGGGTGTTTGGGAGGTAGACGAGGGCCGAGTCCAGCTGAGTACCCTTTCCCCAGAAGGGGAGGAGATATGGTTAGGTTGGGCAGAGTCTTCTGCATTCTTTGGTAATTGGTTTTCTGTCCTGTCAAGTTATCAGGCAATCGCCCTATCTGATGTCCGTCTCAAATGGTATTCTTTAGCTGAAATCAACAATTCTCCCTATATAGCTCAAACTATCTTACCCCAACTAGTGCGTCGGATGCGACAGACAGAGATCCTGTTAGCAATCTCGGGTCAGCGCCGGGTTGAGGTACGCTTACCGAAAAAATTGGGTAATCGCGCCCCGTCCTTATAGGACGGCTTTATTTTTCAGCTAAAACTTGACAGTTTTCACAGAGCGTGTTATGATATTATTATAAATAAAAAACTAAAAAGCTAGATAAATACTATCTAAAAATAAGTAGGCAACGTAAAAAATATGTATCAGATGCATATTGCGTAATTTGGTCTAACGACTTAAACGTCTATGAAAAAAATTAGATTAAAAAAGTATCTATCTACATAAAAAAAAAGCGATGCAGAGGTGCGACCCGTGGCGAATTTAATTCTTAATGCGGAAAGCGCACCTAAGCCTTCACGCGGGGGTTTCCCCCACTGGCGCTTTGCATGGCTGACAAGGTACGGTGGGGCACACCGAAACCTGGGTCATAGACCCTCTACGCTTGGGGAGAGGAGACCTCTATTTTTCCTGGCTCCGGCCTGGTTGAACAAGTCATCTCGTTGAATCAAGAATCCCCGTCCTTCCAGGGCGGGGAGTGTCAAAAATGTGGCAGATTGGTGATAGGATTCTCACACTAACAGATATCTTGGGCTGAAACCAGAAAAGCGCGCCATAAAGTAAGTTAGCTATTCGGCTTATATTTTAGTTGCAGCCCCGATTAATTCCCCAAACCTACTCCCTAGGGGAGAGCGTCAATGTGCGCTAGTTCAGCCCATCTATCTGGAATGCTGATCACTTGTGTTCTTCAGGAGTAAGAGGCCTGTCTCTCGAAGCGATTTCAATTCCACCAGCAAACGGTCAACGACCAGCACGATTGGTCGTAGCGTTACACGGTTGGGGTGCTAATGCTCAAGCTGTGGCATCTCTAGTGCCATCGTTAAACTTGCCCAACACCCAATTTTTAATTCCCGATGCTCCTTTTAGCCACCCTCAGGTAACTGGTGGCAGAATGTGGTACGACTTGGCAAGAGACGACTATCGGGGATTAGAAGAAAGCGAAGAGCGCTTGAGCTACTGGCTCAATTCTCTCCAAGGTTTTACAGGTATTCCTTTGTCCTCCACAATTTTGTGTGGCTTTTCTCAAGGTGGGGCAATGGCTCTAGATGTAGGGTTAACCTTACCCCTGGCAGGTTTAGCCTCCTTGAGTGGCTATATGCATCGAACCCCTCAAAAGGTTGATTCATCGTTGCCGTCCATTTTAATTGTGCATGGTAGACAAGATACGGTTGTTCCTTTAAGTGCTGCTCACCGGTTACGAGATTATTTGCTCAATTTGGGAGCAGCAGTGCAGTACAGAGAATTAGATATGGGTCATGAGATTTCATTAGAGCTTTTAGAATTGCTCCGGGAATTTATTTTATTCAATAGATAGTGAACAGAGATGGTAAATATCCTAACTTCTCTGGAATACCTTTAAACTAGAAATAACATTATAAAAAACATTAATTGGGCAAAACACCTCAACTAACTATGAGTGTAGTTACTATACCTGTTGAAACAAGTCCCATAGTGTTGAAAATTCCGACTGCACTGGAGATAAATGATGACCTGTTCTTTGAATTTTGTCAGATTAACCGAGACTTACGGATTGAACGGACATCAGAGGGAGAAATAATTATTATGTCCCCAACTGGGAGTGAAACAGGGGGAAGAAATTTTGATCTGATCTACCATTTTGCTAAATGGGTTAAGCAGGATGGCACAGGTAAAGGTTTTGATTCATCCACTGGCTTCAAACTTCCCAATGGTGCTAATCGTTCCCCTGATGTAGCGTGGGTAAAACTGGAAAGATGGCAAAGGTTGACCAGGAAACAAAGACGACAATTTGCGCCTATCTGCCCCGATTTTGTGATTGAGCTATGTTCCCCCAATGACCGGGTGGAGGACCTCAAAAATAAAATGGAGGAATATATAGAGAATGGGGCAAGGCTGGGCTGGTTGATTGACCCTGATCATCGCCAGGTTTATATTTATCGCCCTGATGCATTAGTTGAGCAGCTAGACAATCCTAGTACCGTTAGTGGTGAATCGGTTTTACTTGGTTTTGTGCTGACGATGGCGGAAATTTGGCAAGGGTGAGTTTATATAAATTCTATGAACTGTGTTTAGTTGCCTTGTATTTGCTCAATTGTAGTTGCTCAAACCCTTGCTGTTAAAGCTTCCCCATTCCCAGTTGCCTGGTCTGATCAGTAATTCAGAGGCACAATAGTGGTGCTCAAACCATAACTACTGAGTAATTTCAGAACCCGATCAATATTTTCGAGGGTTGTGAACAATCCCGCTTGCATCACAGTTCTTCCTTCAAAGGAGGTCAGGAAAGAATCGGGAATTAGCGATCGCATTAAATCTTGTTGCTGCTCACTCTCAGCATTTACCAAAATCCGGTAACCCTGACTGGGTAGAGCTGAAGTAGGATTATTCCCTTGAGGTCCCCTTTGTTCCGAGTTTGATTGGGTACTTGTAGAAAACACTGGAATTGAGCTACCTGAATTGGAGCTAGCACTAGTATTTTGATTACTAGTATTTTGATTAACCGGTGTAGTGATCTGACTAGACATTGACATCATAACGTTAACGTCCTCAGTCGAGGCTGCTGCCGGTGTTGGTTTTGACCTGTTACTTGACGCATCAATCACTTCCTGTGACGGTGAAGCTGGAGTAAAACTGCTAGAATCCTCTCCTGGTTTGGCTGGAGATGTTGGTTCCTCAAAAGATGACTGCTCCTGATTTTGAATAACTTTCAGAGTCAGGGGTGTCAGGGGTTCAGAATGTGAACGTTGAGTCCTAGCATCAGAAGGCTGTTGGGTTTGAGAGGTTTGCTGACTCTCAGTTTGGGACCTTGCTGCTGGTCTAGAAGATTCAGTACTTGCAGAATTATTTAGTGCTGCGTCTTTGGCGATGTTATCAGTCGAGGTAGATGCCTGAGGCTCCAAACTTGATGGAACGGGAAATGAAGCTGCTGAGACCTGAGCAGATGTCGATTCCTTTGTAGGTTCCTTCTCGGCAGGGGGTTGGGATGGGACGACTTGGCTGGGGGTGCTGGAATTCTCCTGAGAATTAGGCGTAGTCTTCTGTGAGTGATTAGAGTTCTCTGCCATAACAACGGCTTGGTTGTCAGAACCATCAGAAGTACTAGCTGGTTTACTAACAGCTGGTTTACTAACAGCTGTTGTTTCAAGCTTCGACTCTTGAATGATCTCCTTTTCAGTTTTCCCTGAATTAACCTCACTGTTAGTTTCCTTTTCTAGCTGATTACCAAAAGCAATCACAGTAGGCTCAGACTCCTGATTGTTAATGTCAAACCGCCCATTCCCTCGAAATATATTATTTAATTTATTGTTTAATGTATTGTTTGTTGATTCTGGTGAATTTCCCCAATCCGGATTAGCTCCGACCTTGAGTACTAATCCATCCAGTTGGGAATTTTCAATCAGGTTATTATGGAAAAATGGTTGAGCCTTGGTTTCAACCACTACCCCATTTATATTGCCAGTGATACGATTATTAACAATATGAGGTGCAACGTTTTCGGCAATGAGAATTCCTAAGTCATTATTTTCAAATACATTGTCATCCACTTGAGTGTTTGAGGTTCCGTAAATGCTGAGCGCATTTCCTTGATTCTTGTAGAAGTAGTTACTGCGAATTGTTGGTGTACTATTTCCCTCCACAGCAATCCCACTTTTGGTATTCCCAGTTAAGGTATTGTCTTCCACTAAAACCGAACCGACTTCCAGCCACAAACCATAACCTTCTGGATTAGTATTGTTAAGGGTCACACCAGAAATAATCGTTTGGTCAGCACCTACGATTAGAACATCGTGACTAGCAGCCGTGGAACTAACAAAGGTACCACCGCCGCGAATCACCACATCGTGACCTCTAGTGCGGGGGTTGCCCTGTAGCTTGATACCGGGTTTCAGAAGTAGAGGGAAGGTTTCACCCATCTCACTGCTGTAGATACCGCTAGAGAGTACAATCACAGTATTGGGCTGGGCAGCTTGTAGCGCCTGAGTGATAGTTTTCAAAGGTGAATCCTGGGTGCCATCACCACTAGTGTCGTTGCCGGTAACTGGGTTTACAAACAAAAATTTTCTTTCTATGGTAAGATCCAGGTTTCTTGCCCTATCATCCTGAGTTGATTGGGCTAAAGCCGTGGTTCCTCCTAATCCTAGTGGCACCATTCTTGAAGGGATAGCTTGGCTGATGATGCTAAAGGTTAATCCCAGCAAAATCGTTTTCACTGGTAACCCAAGATCAAAGCCTCTAGGCTGATGTTGGTGATGCTGGTAATGGCAATGGGAATGAGCGGAAATAGGTAATTCTATAGTGTTAATTCTGATAAAACTCATGGCTGTTATCCGAGGGTACGATGTTGAGGAAGATGACATAACAGTTTAGTTGAATGTCAAGCTTGATCGTATCCATAAACTAGGATAGTTGTAATCTATTTGTAATCATTTATCACTTGAAATGTGTCCGTTGCTAAAGGTTACTGACCACAGAAACAAGCTTTCCATCCACTGTTAGGATAGATAATAATGGAGTAGTTAGTAATGGATGACCAAAAGAGCGGCATTATGAATCAAAAATCGGCGGTTTGCCGAATTTTGGATGCAAATTTAGACCGAGCTAGAGAAGGCTTGCGAATTATTGAGGAGTGGTGCCGCTTTGGTCTAAACAGCGCCCAGATGGCTGGGGAGTGCAAGGAAATGCGCCAGGAATTAGCCCGTTGGCACAGCTCGGAAATCAGGATCTTCCGAGATACCTCAGGGGATCCAGGGACTGGACTAACTCATCCCCAGGAAGAAAGACGTTCCAGCATTCAGCAGCTTTTACAGGCTAATTTGTGTCGGGTGCAAGAAGCACTACGGGTGTTGGAAGAATATGGTAAGCTATACGATGCTCAGATGGGGATCGCCTTTAAGCAGATGCGCTATCGGGTTTACAGCCTAGAAAGCAATTTACTGGGATATCAGCGTCATCAGTTGCTAGAGCGATCGCATCTGTATTTGATTACATCCTTGTCAGACCAGTGGTTTGCCAAAGTAGAGGCTGCCCTCCAAGGTGGACTAACCTTGGTACAGTACCGGGAAAAACAAGCAGATGATGGGGACAAACTGGCTGATGCTCAGAAACTGTGCCAGCTGTGCCATCACTACGGTGCTTTGTTTATTATGAATGACCGGGTAGATTTAGCTCTGGCAGTGGAGGCTGATGGGGTTCATATCGGACAACAGGATGTGCCAATTGCGTTAGCACGGCAGCTACTCGGCTCCCAGCGTATCATTGGTTGCTCGACTACTAACCCTGATGAACTACACCGGGCAATTGCTGAAGGGGCAGATTATATTGGTGTTGGACCGGTTTATGAAACCCCTACTAAACCCAATAAGCAAGCAGCTGGTTTGGATTATGTCAAGTATGCGAAAGAGCATGCTACAATTCCATGGTTTGCAATTGGGGGAATTGATCCAAACAATTTAAACTATGTCTTGGATGCCGGAGCTCAACGAGTGGCAGTTGTCCGGGGGATAATGGAGGCGGAACAACCGACTCTAGTTACTCAATATTTTCTGTCCCAGCTAAAACGAGAACACACTCTTCGATCTCTTGAAGCTGGCGTTTCTAAACCCTAATGTCAGAAAACTAGATAATAGTTAGACATGTTAGGTAATAAGTAATGGTTACTAATTGTTAATAGCTTGGTGGTGAATATTCGTTCATGATTTATAACAACACAACTCAAATTACCCTTGAAGTTAATGGTGAATCCCGGAGCTGCTCTTGTGACACTAAACTACCCCAGCTATTAGAACAGCTAGGATTAAATCCGCGCCTGGTGGCGGTAGAATATAATGGTGAAATTCTCCATCGGCAGTTTTGGGACCAGACTCAAATGCAGGAGGCAGACAAGCTCGAAATTGTCACTATTGTCGGCGGCGGTTGAGATACTCTTAAACCGGGATAAATCGGGGCAAGCCCGGTACCACGGGTCAAGGTGCAATCTGTTGTTGCCCGAGTGAGGAGTGGTCGTACAGCAATTGGAGTCAAGCCTCCCGGAGACGAAACCTTAGAATAAGGCAGCCTTAATCATAAAGTTTTAACCCTTTTACCCATAGCCGACAAACCATAAAGGCTGCCTTATTCTTACGGTAACTTCTAACCACTCATCTTTCTGGGCGCTCCTTATATCTCGATAAGGAGTTCCTTGAAAGCCCGAATTTTGCTATGTTTAAAGTCAAGCCATCCAAGCTCAACCGCATCAGCTAGACTCAGTCCCATACCCTTCAAGAAACGCGCGGTACGACGCAGCAACACTGTTTGAACCTCGGTTTTGCTCATGTACCGGGAAATCTCGAAGTCTGTACCTCGATCCTTGATGTTTTTAGCAGCATTGTGGTCAGCCTGCAACACGACCCCATTAAATCTGGTAAAACTGTCCCCGCTCCTTTTACCCAATAGGGTTCCAGTCACGGAGTCAACTTGCGACGTGTAACTAGGCTGGACTTCTGTGACAACCGACCCAGTCCAATTAGCCCATTTCTGCAAGGACTTCCGCATCTGTCCTTTCATCCAACTATTGAGCTTGCGAGACATGGCCTTGGACTGGCGTTTGGTCCTAATTGGTTGTGTTAAATCTTCTGCAAATACCTTTAATGATTCTCCTTTGAAAAGAGACTTAGAAGCAGCTCCTATTATCGCTGTGAGTTCTGATTGATTTCTTCTGTATCGGCGATTCTCTGTTTTTCTGGCAAGGTTATTTTCTAGGATTCGAGCCGACTTAGCTGGGTCTATCTTTTCTAATTTTCTATGAAGTGCCCAGAGTTTTCCTCGGTTGCGATTTTTGGCACATATACGATGGCCAAAAGGCCACGCTACGCGAACAGATTTTTTGGTTGCTACTTTGCCCAGGTTTTTCCCGTGCGCTCGGCCATCTGAATCATAGAAAGCCTCGGTGTATCCCTTGTCTACTCCAATGGTTCGGCGGTCGGCAGGAATCTCTACAGTTCCATAATCTACTAAAAAATGAATTTCAAACCTTTGTAGCAGATGATTAGAAATTAGCCTAATCTGTCCTTTGATTTTTCGATTAGACCTAACAACTATCCTGTTTCTTTTTCCTCTCTTTAGTCCAGCCAATTCCAATTGATAAGTGTTACGGGAAAGTCGCTTACAGCTGTAACCTACTTGTTGATAGACTATTTGATTCTTGACCGAGGAATGTCCTCGTTGAAACTCCTTCCTTACAAGCCTATGCAGTAATGGGCTGTCCAGAAAAGCCAAGGTCTTGAGCTGTTTACAAAGCTCTTTTCTGGTCTTTTGGCCGTCCTTACCTGGAAACCTTTTGTATATTTTCTTGATTACCGCGTCGGTACAAGCTGCCTGCTGAGCTGCAATAGCTTTCGCTACATCATTGATAGTCCAATCCATCAATTTAGCAGGCAAGCCCAGGCTGTCGGGAGTTCTGAAACTTTTCACTTCCGGAATTGCCTTTTTATTACGGTCGATGTCCGGTATTACCCGATGCACCTCCGCTCCAAAGCCGTACGTGAAGCTTTCACCTCATACGGCTCCTAGGTTCTCCTTCAACCTTTCGGCTTGCAGTCATCTTGTGACGTGCT
>NZ_JAAHIG010000125.1:0-22031 GCF_010692305.1 Moorena sp. SIO4G3
TAGCAGTGGAAAGTGTGCTGAATCAAGAAGCCTGTTCCTATGAGGTAGTAGTAATTGATGATGGTTCAACAGACCAGACGCGATCACTGTTGCAACCCTATCGTGATCGCATTCGTTACATTTATCAAGAAAACCAAGGAGTCTCCCTTGCCCGCAACCATGGCATTAAACTAGCCTTGGGTGAATTTGTCGCATTCCTCGATGCCGATGACTTTTTTCTGCCAGGTAAGTTAGCTGCCCAGTTAGCAGTGTTTGAAGCACAACCCCATCTGGGAATTGTCCATAGTGGTTGGTACCGTGTCGATTCCCAGGGTCAGCGACTGATGACGGTGCGTCCATGGGAGAAAGTACCAGAATTAAACTTAGAAAGTTGGCTATTGTGGAAGCCAGTCCTGCCTAGTGCGATGATGTTCCGTCGCCATTGGCTAGAGTCCGTTGGCGGGTTTGACCCCAGGTTTCCACCCGCTGAAGATACAGAAATCGTGCTACGGTTAGCCCTCAAGGGTTGTCCTGCCGCTTGGTTGCGTCAGGTAACAGTAGGCTATCGGCAACATCACCAAAGTGCCATGCACAAGGGACTGCCTCAAGCTTGCTCCCTGTCAGCAGCCATTGACAACTTCTTTCAACAGGCTGATTTACCACCAGGAATCCGTCTATTAGAAAATCAGGTGCGCTATGGAACCCTAGTATGGATTGCTTGGTATTTATATAATACAGGACATCCCAGGGAAATGATCAAGTATTTACAACAGGCTTGGGGCTATAGTCCTTATTTACCCATGGAAACAGTGGTAAATTGGGCAGAGAATTTTGCCGAGTTTTCCAAGAATTGGGGCGGGGAGTTTGATGCTGATGGGTTGGGGAAGTCACCAGAGTGGCAGCAGTTGATGCAATGGGTGATGGCTCAGGGGAGAGAGACGATGTTGGTAGGTGGGTCTAGCTTGTACTAACTGAAACTACTGCATCAGTTGGTCCTGGGTGATGGGTCATGGCTGATGGCTCGGGAGTAATTCTAATTAACTAGTATTACTTAACTAGTATTACTTAACTCTTAGCCATGAGCAACTGATGCTTCTGGACATTATATCAATTTCTTATATTGTGCTAGTTAAATGTGTATCAGCTTTGTAGCAATTGCGAAAAATCTTGCTAAATAGTAATCACCCACTAAATCTCATCTTCCCATCTCTCCATTTCACAATTATGCCATTTTGCCATCATCTGTAGGTGGAATCACTGAAATGCTTATGGTGATTACTTTCAAGGGTCAACCGTAAACAAAAGTTATACATACACATACAGAAGTTAAACATGAACGCAAACCTGTTGGTAAACAGATAATTGCTACGCTGATTTCAAAGAAAAAAATCCGAAAAAACCCCTAAACTCTTATTTATGGTTTATAAATCTATTTATCAACTACCAGGTGATCGCATTTTTAAAAATAAAAATAAACCCAAACAACTCTTAGTGATTAACCTTACTTCAAGCTTAGTATTGAGTCTTTCTTTTTTTAGTATTAAATATTCCCTATTTGGATTATTACCATCATCCTTATTTATAAAAGATATAACTCAGACAACAACACCTAATAAAAATGATAACTTTATTGTTAAAAATAAAATTTTTGCCGCCCACCCAACCAGTATTCCTTGGATTAATGACTCCTACAACTGTGAAGCAACGGGAAGAGCTTGGGAACAGGGAGAGTGTTGGGACTATGAACATAATCACAACTGGTGATAGCGGGATTAATCCTTAAAAGACTATAGGTAAGCATATGCGCTACGCGCACGCTACGCGAACAGCCGTCAGCCGTGAGCTAAAAGCTCACGCGTGCGCGTTCAGCCGTCAGCCGTCAGCTAAATGCTTACATTCCCGACTCCCGATTCCCTACTCCCTACTCCCTACTCCCGACTCCCGACTCCCGATTCCCGACTCCCGATTCCCGATTCCCTACTCCCTACTCCCTACTCCCTTAAAAACGCTATATCTTGATCATGATAGTTTCCCCATTTCTCTATTATTTCCTGGGCAAGATGACTAGGAAATGAATGGTAACCGGGTTCCAATTCCTTCGATAAAATTAAGTCAATCGCTATGTTATGGGCATAGAAGACTGGGTCGAGAGTCTGAACTGGAGTAGGTTCTGCTAAGGAAAAATTGATCGGAGCTTTTTTGAAAAGCACTTCTGCATCTGAGAAGTTATCACCAAATTCATCTTCTGCGCCAATGTTGGCAAGATACTTACCACTGAAATCTTCCTTGTCTAAGTCATACTCTTTAGAAAGTACTCCATTAACTCCCGTACAGGTTACAACACAAAAAGCCTCCTTTAGTGCTGCCCTAATTCCATCCAAGTCCTCAGCCTGTAACCCTTTGATTCCTCTAGCCCTAAGCTGTTCCAAAATCTTAGGATTTTTCTCGACAACCACCAGCTCCTTGGTTAAGCCTAATAATTCATTAACGAGTCCTTTCCCAACTTTTCCACAACCAAAGATTACCAAATTTTTATCCACTAATGCCTCGTTAGTTAACTGGTGAAAGGCTTTGACAAATGCCTTACTAGTGCCATAGAACGTTTCTATATTTTTTAGGGAACTGTCATCCACAGAAATCAAGGGATAGGAAATATCTAACGATTGATAGATCTCGTTATCGAGTTTAGTTAGCTCTACCACTCCCTGGCGAGGGTTGAGTAGTGTGGGTAACTCTCCATAAAGATCTAAACAAATATCATAGTTATCCTCAAAATTCCCTTCAAGATTAACCTCAACATTAGCACTGAGTAAAATTTCCACCGCTTCTGGGTTAGGCTTGATAAAATTAGGGCAAGACACGGTAAGCTCAGCACCAGCCAACAGCAACGGTTCAACTTTAAAGACAGTTTCTATGGTCAAGTGGATATGATGTAATAGTCTTAATCCTTGATAAGGCTGATGCGAACGCATCTGTTGTCTCAGCTCAGCCATAAATGGCATAGCTTGAGAGCGGGGATGTTTTTCCCGTGCTTGTTCAAAGACCTGAAAATTAATCATCTTATCTTAATTTAGGTTAATCATTTATATAGTAGTTCTCAATTGGGTGATGGACAAAATCCTGGATTTTAGGGAATAGGGAAGAGAGCAAAAATTTTTTGTATCTCACGAACATGATAAATTGTATAGCACTTTTAAAGTGAGGGGTCAAGTACCCTGCCCTGCCTGCTCATCCCCTCTCTCTAAACCTTAATCGTTACAGGAAATTTTTGAGCTAAAAGCTTTATCCACCTAGTCTTTCAGCCTTTGCCTGGGACTTCGTTTCAGCTTGACGACTACCTTTACCAGAATCAGACACTTGCAATATTCTACCATCAAAGATAAACTTCTTAGAGTTAACCAGCTGTAAGGGCAAAACAGGGTAAAATTTATGACAGACGATACAATGCAAACTCTTTCATCTTTTGCTAAAGAAGAGTACGGACTTAGTTCAGCCTCAGTCCAAGCTATGGTCAACTATGGTTACGCTTTGTTAGCTATTGCCGGAGGTGATGGAGAGGTTTCTGACGCAGAAATGGAGTGGTTAATCAATCACCAAAAACAATTTGGTGCCCCTGAAGAGGTTGTTGGACTCTACAAGTCTTTTGATTACAAAAATGCTAACCTACAAGAGCTGTTGCCCGATATAAAAAAAGTTGATGTTGAAACTTTGTCAGTAGCAAACGAATTGGTATATCATGCCATTAAGATGTCATCAGCTGATGGAGTTTATGCTGAGGAAGAGAGAGCCAAAGTAAAAGAAGCAGCAAAAATCCTCGGAGTTGCTGATGATATTGTTTTAACTCTAGAAAGTTTAGTAGATATGGAACGAACCGTTGTTAAGATGCGTAAGGCATTGATTCACGTAAACACATTATAGACGACGGTATCACAATAGCACGGTAGGTAAGCATATGCGCTACTTGAGGTGCTGCTTGAGGTGCCGTGAGCTAAAAGCTCACGCTACTTGAGGTGCCGTCAGCCTTGGGCACACTACACGAATGGCTGATAGCTGAATGCTGATAGCTGAATGCTTACTGTGTCGCTATTTTATAACAGATATAATAGCAATAAAAATTAAGCGTTCGCTTTTAGCGGAAGCGAAGCTTCATCGCAAAACAAGACTCTAATCTAAAATCTGGTAGCATCCATTCACAAATTGAATCTATTCCTATCTCCCCATCTCCCCATCTCCCCATCTCCCCAAACTTCCCAAACTTCCCCTTCTTTTTGAGAAATATCAGATAGACCCGATTAGCGGTAGCGAAGTTGTTGACCCTTGATGACTAAACCCATTCTCATCGCGTTTCCAATTGGAGTGAATCGTTTTTGTTTCGTCATGGTTTGGGGATGATGACGCACGGTAGATAAACTCAGGCTAAGCAGAGTCACAACAATTAGTGTAGCGCTTAAATTACGAGTAAAGGTTAAGTCAAACATTATCTGCGGATTTCCAACTGTCTCTACTTTCACAGTAGAAATCTCTTTTGATTAGTTCCCCCAGTAATATGCAACTACCTGAATTGACTCTCTGGTGGAATGGTGAATCCCACCAATTCAGTCGGTTTAGGAGTGTGGTTTAGCTAGACAATCTGCCCACTGGCACCATGGCAGAAAAATTGGCGTTGCTTAATAATGGAATGATTTTAAGAGTGAGGTGGAATAGGCATCTTGCCTGTTCCTGATTTGGGGCAGGCAGAATGCCCACTCTACTCGGATTCATTATTTGATTGAGCAACGCCGAAAAATTCAATATCCTTCTTGAGGATCCCACATTCAGGACTTGAGGGTAAGTCCTATAGGGATCCCTGTAGGAATTGTGAGAATTTTTGTTCCCTGTTCCCTATTCCCTGTTCCCTATTCCCAGATCCGCTGTTCCCTATTCCCTGTTCCCTTTCCTATCACATTTTTGAAGATTCGGTGAATCTATGCCGTAAGTATTGGTCTGATTGTTAAGGTATAGCAGTATTTTGAGTAATTTTGTGAAAGTCTTATGCCCATAATTGATCTCAGTGATACCTTGCAAAATGACAAGGATTGGACTCCCTGGTGGGCACGCAATTCGGTAACTTACCAAAATCATAAATTTGGACGATTAGCCATCTGGATGCTGTTTAGGATAACACCGAAATACCTGCGGGGAGGACTTGGTTGGGCGAATGACGTGATTAAGCTTTCGACCCACGGCACAACTCATATGGATGCGCCATGGCACTATGCACCAACTTGCGGGGGGAAGCCTGCCAAGACCATTGACCAGATCCCGTTGGACTGGTGTTACCGTGATGGCGTGGTTTTAGATATGCGCCACAAAAACCATGGTGAGGCGATTACTGTCGAGGATGTGAAATTGGCTCTCGACAAGATTAACTATACACTCCAGCCGTTCGATATCGTGCTAATCCACACTGGTAACGATCGGCGGTATGGAACACCGGATTATTTTACCCATGGATCTGGTGTCAGTGCTGACGCCACACACTGGCTGATTGATCAGGGAATCAAAGTCATGGGGATTGACTCTTGGGGTTGGGATGTACCTCTACCAGTTCAAGCTAAGCAAGCCAAAGCTAGTGGGCGCAACGATATTTTCTGGGCGGCTCATTTTGTTGGGATTGATAAGGAATACTGCCAACTGGAACGACTGACTAATCTTGATCAACTACCAACCCATGGCTTCAAAGTTGCAGCCTTCCCCCTTAAGGTCAAAAATGGCTCCGCTGGACCGGCTCGGGTGGTCGGCATTATCGAAGATTGATTCGATCCAAAAGACTTCCGCAGATCTTTTGGTATTGGTATAGCGCTGCTCATATTAATAGACTTCGCGGCAGTTGTCAGGAGATAGGAGACAGGAGACAGAAAACAGTAACAATAATTGACGAAAACAGTATCAAAAAAATACTTTTGCAAGAGGTCTAATCAAGTACATTCAATTTTCGCAACCCCTGTCTTGATACAAAGCGCGAGTGGTTTGGGTTCTGTGTGGGTCACCGCTCAAGCACCTTATAAGCCCCTTGGAAACCATGCCAGTTGCTCATCTGACTCCCCATCTCCCCATCTCCCCATCTCCCCATCTCCCCACACCTCCCACACCTCCCACACTTCCCTCTCTTTCCCTACTCCCTACTCCCTACTCCCTACTCCCTACCCAGGGGTGTCAATCAACCATATCTCCGATTTGGAGCCATCTTATCTAGGGATTTCACTTTAGTAGCTCTTGGCTTATCCAATTGACCCTGAGACTTACAGCACAAAGCACTGTGGGGTAGAACTCGTAAGATTTCGGTTAGGGTGGTTACCCCTTTGGTTACCTTTTCAATCGCCGCCTTCCGGAAGGAATAAAAACTGATTTTATCCAGGTAACGGTGCAACTGAGTCATGGTTCCCTCATAAATCAACTGCCGTACCGTATCATCTACATCCAATAACTCCACAATGGCTTCCCGTCCTAAATAGCCGGAATTGTAGCACTTGGCGCAACCCTTTCCTTTCCGCCAACCTTTGAGATTAGCTTGCTCTGGCGTCAAACTCAGCTTCCGCAAATCTTCAGAAGTCGGGGTGTAAGGTTCTTGACAGTGGGGACATACTTTGCGCACCAAACGCTGTGCCACTATTCCCAATAGGGCATCACTGATTAAACCCGGTTCCGGACCAATATCTTTAATACGAGGAATAGCACTGACCGCATCATTGGTGTGGAGAGTGGTCAGTACTAAGTGACCGGTCAAAGCCGCTCGAATCCCTGTTTCAGCGGTTTCAGCATCCCGAATTTCCCCCACCATAATGATGTCCGGGTCTTGGCGTAAAATTGCCCTCATCCCTGCCGCAAAGGTCATCCCCGCTGCCTCATTCACTTGGGTCTGGGTAATCCGGGGTAAGACATACTCCACTGGGTCTTCCACCGTTACTACATTCACATGTTCTGTGGCTAACCCTTGCAGGGAATTATATAGCGTACTAGTTTTCCCAGAACCAGTCGGACCGGTGATAATAACCATTCCTTGGGGTTGCTGCAACCAACCTTTATAGATTTTAAGCTCTTCGTCAGAAAAGCCTAACTCTTCCAAGCCAGAAAAGGGGTTTTCTCTTGGTAATAAGCGAATCACTGCTTTCTCCCCCCCCACACAAGGGAGGGTACTCACCCGCAGATCTAACCCAAGTTCTGCCTCCTCCCCAGTAGCATAGTTTTCCCCAATCCGACCATCTTGAGGACGGCGGCTTTCAGCAATGTCCATATCAGACATGACTTTGAGAGCAACCACCACTGCTCGTCCCAAGTCAGACGGTAAGGTAGTTATATCCCTAAGAATCCCATCAATCCGATAGCGGACTCTTAAGCCATCAGTCATCGGTTCCAGGTGAATATCACTGGCGCGGTTACGCAGAGCTCCAGAGATAATGGTTTTAATCCGCTCAATCTGGTCAGCCGCTTGGGACAGATACAATTCTGTGGTTTCGGTAATGTCTTCTTGTTCCACCTCACCCGTAAGGGGATTGACAAAGGCTACGGAACTGATAGATTTGGCATCATTGTTTTCCCTGTGGTACCATCGCTTGTAGCTTTTGGGTGCAATGGGAATAATTTTGATTTCGGTGAAAGTGCGATCGCTTAATTTTTTGATCTGCTCTGGGGATAACTGGACTGGGCTACCCAGGTAATAACAGTTGCGCCACAGTACCAGCGGAATCACCGGAGGTAAATCTTGGCGATTGGGGAATGGCTTAAAGAACCGGGAACTGACTTCCCGATCCAGTAGGTTAACGTTTAGTTCTCCTTGTGGGTTAACCAACAGTTTAAGGGCTGCTTCACAGTTAATTTCACCTTTTCTCAACTTCCTCCAAGCCGATGACGTTTTAACGCCCGTTTGCATCATTTTCTCCCCACTATTTTAAACTAAATTAAACAGTTTTTGTTGATTAATTTCCAGTTTTACTTATCCCTTACACCTGGGTGCTTATTGACTATAACAGTTTTTGATTAATTGGTATTACCCTTGGTTGAGATTGGAGTGATAGATCAAGGTAATACTATAAATCTTTATCTAATCTTTATATATAACGTTACCTTTTTCCTTTCACAAAACCTAGGCTTAGCTATAGCGTTTATCATAGCTATGAGGTACACATTATTTTTTTCCACTTCCCATTTCCGACTTCCCATTTCCGACTTCCATGCTCCCTGATCCCTAAAACCTAAAACCTAAAACCTAAAACCTAAAAATTTGTACCTCATGGGTATAAGACTTGCTATAAATAGAGTTACCTAGTTTTTTACAATGATTATATAGCGTTATAAACATTGACAAACAAGTACATTGACAAACAAGTAACGACAGTCTGGCGAGACCCAGGCTCCACCAAACTAATGGTTATTGAGGGTGTTAGCACCGAACTTGTAGAGCTGATATTCCTGAGTAACTCCCACGATGAATTGGGTCTGCTGAACCATCTTCACAGAGGAATAGGTCGCCATTAGGAGCGACGGTAAACACACGGGAGCATGTCACTTATGCAGAACATTTGTACGCTTATTTGGGTAATAGGTAATAGGTAATAGGTAATGGGTAATAGGTAATAGGGGCAGCATCTCACTTATGCATAATATTTTTACATTATCTATAGCCCCCTAATGGGTAATTGCTTGCGCTGATGGGACATAGTACTAATGTTTCAGCAACGCAAGACCTGCTCCCTAAACACACAGTGTTGTCTAACGTTGTATGATAGCGCGCTAAATAGTCTAGGAATAAATTATGAAAGTAAGTCCAACAAAACGTTAATTTTACGTTAAGAAGTGGTTAATAAATTACTAGGATCTCAATTTTTTGTGAAAGTCTACTGTCAGCTCTTAAACTAATCATAAAATTGTGGTAAATTAAACTAATATTAACCTCTTTATTTAAAGATAGACTAATAGAGTTTTAGTAAGCTATCAGCGTGTCGCGTATCAGCTATCAGCGTGTCGCGTATCAGCTATCAGCGTGTCGCGTATCAGCTATCAGCTATCAGCCAAAGGCTTGTGGCCACGCTACTTGAGTTGCTTTTGAATAAAATAAGCGCCTCAAGCAGTGTGAGCTTTAGGCTCACGGCTGACCGCTGACGGCTGAATGCTTACGAGTTTTAGAAGACTAGCGCTTGATTCAAGACGCTCTACCAGGTTGAAATAAGGAGAATTTTATAATGGCTGATATCTTCCATAAATCAGGGGTTTTGGCAGCCGCTAGTGTGGCTTTGGGTCTAGCTGTAATGCCAACCCAACCTGTCTCTGCAGCAACTATCAAGTATGATTTTACCGTAGATGTAGAAACAGGGAATTTGGCTGGCAACTCTTATCAGGGGTATTTTACCTATGATGACACCTTCCAATTTGACAGCGGATTTGAAAGATTCAACTCTCGGAGCGATGACCTATCGGTAGTCTTCGACTTTCATGGTGTCACCTACACTGAAGAAGATGATTTCTTGTTTCCTGTAGGTCCCTACGTTGATTTTCAGGATGGGGAGCTTTTGGGATTGAATTTTGTTCCCAATTTCTTCGTTTTCGATTTTCCCTTTGAAATCCGTGACGAAGACAATGACCGCATAGGAGGCGACTTCTTTACCTACGGTGATTTCTTCATCGGTTCTGGAGACGGTAGTGTCACTTACGCTAAAGTGGGTAAAGTTCCCGAGCCTGCTACTATTTTAGGGTTAAGTATGCTTGGTGCTAGCTTGCTGCTGGGGAAAAAGAAGGGATCCTCTAAAAACGCTTAGAAGAGTTTTGGGAGTTGAAAGTTGAAAGTTAAAAGTTGAAAGTTGAAAGTTGACGGTTGAGTGTTAAAGGTTGAGTATTGACAGTTGACCGTTAACACTCAACCCTTAATAGCTAGGATAATGGCAAATTTATAGTCATCTTCGTCATCACAATTTTTTCCATTGCCCCAATCATGCGATCGCGTAGCGTCCCATCTAATTTACTAGCGCTATTGTTATGGGTTTGTGCGTTCGCGTAGCGTCGGCGAAGCCGAATCGCATCTAATCGCATCTAATTTGCTAGCGCTATTGTTATGGGTTTGTGCGTTCGCTTTTCTTTTGATAGCGCTATCCTTAGGTAATTTACCCCCAGAAATCCCTAGTCATATTGTTGATTTTGCCATTAATATTACCCCTGAACTTACCAAAGGGCAATTTGCCGAAGATAATATCTGCTGTTCACAATAATTGATTAACCAAACTAGCCAAATGATCAGCAAATTCAATCCGGCAACGGCAGTCGTAACCACAACGGTAAATGGTCACTTACCTCATGTTCAAACCGTCGAAAAAATGTCTTCTTCTCGGATAGTGATAACTCACTAACCCCTCGGTTGTACAACGCATCACTAAACAATTCAACAAAATTAAAAACACCATAATCCGGTCCTCGTGGGTTTTCCCCCATAGAGGAATGTTCCTTATAAGTAGGAAGACGTTGATCCCAATTAAACAAACCAATTTGGTCAAAGGTTTCCGTAAATCTAGCATTAGTGCGCAAGACTTGGTTTGTCGCTGGATGGGGGTCTAAGAACGGAAAATTAACATTTGCTTCTCCTCTCACCTCAGCATTAAACATCTTGATCTGCTTTTCAATCCGGTAACGGTCTGTAGTAGGGTTATCAAAATCTAGATTCAGATCTCCTAATAAGATAAAATTGGGATAATAGGCTCGATCATGTTCGATAAACCGTCCTAATATCCATGCCATCAGTGCATCAAATTCCTGACGGCGATCGGAGATATAGTTACCAAAATACAGATGAGCATTAACCGCCATAAACTCATAGGGGTTAGTACCAGGATGACCAACAATTCTAAAGCTGACACAGAACGGTTGGCGAGCAAAGGTTAGAAACACTGGCATCCTAACATTCGGATTATTCGGGCGTTTTCCTAACTGATTTGAGTTCCACTGATCCAGTTCTTTTAGATAGTCCACATAGGGTAAAATAGCCTGATTGATCTGATCATAGTTACGAGCCAAGGTTTCTAACACCTTAGTACGGTCAAAAGAAATATCTGAGACCACTTCACCCCGCTGCACCATCGACAAATTATATATAAATCCCAGTCTTTCCCCTAATCCTGGTTCATTAGGAAACACCCCAGTTCGATCAGACACAATCGTACCAAACTCTGACCCCATCCGCCCCTTCAACTCCTGGAAACCACTCAGGTCATCCATGATTTCTTGGATAGCCAGCAAATCAAAGTGCTTACAAACATGAGCCAAAAAATCCCAGGTTTCAGGACTGCGGTTAGTTACCCTCCCCAGTTTTCTGATATTAAATGACCCCAACACCACCGAGCCATATTCCCGTTTAGGCAATCCATACTTAGTGGGATCGTCAGCCAAAGTTTCTCGGATTTTTACCCATTCTTCTCCAGTAAATTCAGACATAATATTATTGGAAATGTCAACATAGGATTGATCAAAAAAGGGAATCGGGAATCGGGAATCGGGAATCGGGAATCGGGAATCGGGAATTGGGAATCGGGAATCGGGAATCGGGAATCGGGAAGAGTTACCCAAAATACCTATATACTTGATTAACTCTTGCTAGCATGCCTATTGCCTATTGCCTATTGCCTATTGCCTATTGCCTATTGCCTTATTCCCTATTGCCTATTGCCTATTGCCTATTGCCTATTGCCTTTTGCCTTATTCCCTATTGCCTTGTCTTTAACGATTCAGAATTGTCAAACCATTATTATCATGGGAATCTTCAAAAATTGCTCCCCTTTGTTTCAAGTCAAGCTTCATCTCTTCAGAAATTCCTAAATTATTTACCAACCGGGCTTTCTCTAATTTAGCATCACTCAGATTCACCTTACTCAAGTTAGTCTCCCCCAGGAGAGCACATCTGAGGTTAGCAGCACTCAGTACTGTATAATCCATCGAGGCATAACTTAAGTTGCTGTAACTCAAATTAGCATGATTAAAAATGGCATAATTCAAAGTAGCACAACTTAAGGTAGCACCAAATAGATTCGCTTCGCTGAGGTTAGCACCAAACAGATTAGCATAACTCAGATTAGCATTACTCAAGATAGCATGGCTGAGGTTGGCATTACTCACGATAGCATAGCTAAAGTTAGCATTGCTGACTATAGTACCCCTAAGATTACTACTGCTGAGAATAGCACGACTGAGGATAGCCTCGCTGAGATTAGCATCACTAAGATTAGCATCACTAAGATTAGCCTCATTCAGGTCAGTGCCAAACAAGTTAGCTCCCAATAAATTAGCACCAAATAAATTAGCCCCGTTGAGTTTAGCCAGGCTAAGGTTAGCACCACTCAAATTGACACCGCTGAGGTTAACACTACTCAAATTAGCACCGCTGAGATCAGCACCTGCACAATCGGATGTTGTATTAAGACCAGCAATTCTCCCTATCTCCAAAAAGTCCTTAGTTTTCTCCTCTATACAGCGATCGATTAACGGTTGCGCTTCTGGCCGAATTTCTTGATTAGACATAGGTTGAGTTAACCAAAATTAATATATTGATCAAAATTTTACTATAAATTCCAACACTGAAAGCTCCGTCTATTGAGAGCGGGTATGAAAGTGAATAGCGACTTTAGTCGCCGTAAAAAAAAAAAATTGATTATAAGTTGCCAAATTACGCCAAACGTGTTAGCTTTGTAACATAAAAAAAGGTCGATTTATGATGATAATACTAGAGTTTAAAGCCTACGGCAAACCGCATCAATATCAAGCTATTGATGAAGCTATTCGGACGGTTAAGTTTATCCGCAATAGTTGCATCCGTTTATGGATGGACAACAAGGGAACAGGTAAATATGACCTTAGTAAGTACAGCAAAGTACTGGCTAAAGAGTTTCCGTTTGCCAATGAACTAAACTCAACAGCTCGACAAGCTGCGGCTGAAAGAGCATGGTCATCAATTTCTCGCTTCTTTGAAAACTGCAAGAAAAAGGTACCAGGGAAGAAAGGCTTTCCCCGCTTCCAGAAACACTGTAGATCTGTTGAATACAAGCAATCAGGATGGAAATTACCCCCTGATAAAAAGTCGATTACTTTCAGTGACAAGAAGGGAATAGGAAACCTAAAACTCAAGGGTACATGGGACTTGTGGCGCTTCGACAAGAAATTAATCAAGCGGGTTCGTATTGTCAAAAGGGCTGACGGTTACTATGTTCAGTTTTGCATCTCTGTGACGAACGAAGAACAATTAGACCCGGTTGACGCCACTGTAGGATTGGACGTAGGACTGAAAGAATTCTATACCGATTCTAGAGGGAACACTGAACCTAATCCCCGTTTTTATAGAACTGGGGAAAAGCGTTTAAAGTTTTATCAACGCCGAGTATCTCGGAAAAATAAAGGCTCATCTAACCGCAAGAAAGCGGTTAATAGACTAGGTAGACATCACCTTAAAATAAGTAGGCAGCGTGAAGAATATGCCAAGAGACTGGTTAGAAGTTACCGTAAGATAGTGGAGCCTTATTACAAAAGATTTAACCCTTTTATGCAAAGCCGAACACCCATAAAGGCTCCACTATCTAAGGTTTCGTCTCCGGCACGTTGCGTAATCCGGTCTAACGACCTGGTCGCCTATGAAGATTTAAGAGTCAAAAGCCTGGTTAAAAACCATTGTCTAGCTAAGTCTATTAACGATGCAGGTTGGTATCAGTTTAGAAAATGGTTAGAGCATTTTAGCAAGAAGTTTGGCAGGGTCACGGTTGCAGTTAATCCTGCCTATACAAGCCAGAACTGCTCAAAATGCGGCGAAACAGTGAAAAAGTCATTATCAACTAGGACTCACGTCTGCGAATGTGGTTGTGAATTAGACCGTGACCACAACGCCGCAATCAACATACTGAAAAAAGCCTTGGGTACGGTGGGGCACACCGGAACCTGGATCCTAGATCCGAACTCTTCGGGAGATCTGACCTCTACTGTTCTTGGTTCCGGCCAGGTTCAGCAAGTCGGATCGTTGAACGAAGAATCCCCGCGTCTTTAGACCGGGGAGTGTCAATCTATACAGCTTTGAGGGCAATGAGCTCATCCCTGATACAGTCAGTCGCCCATTGAACCTCCTTTCATTGTCTTGATGCAGTCGCTCAGGATGTTACAATCAAAAAGCTGCTGGGAATAGTAGGTAAAAACAGACATTATTTAAGATGCTTACCCATTGGAAAAAATCCCTAGCCAAGAGTGCTGGATTCTTGGCTGTTTTGACTCTTGTACAGAGTTTCTACCTGAGTCAATCAGCTTTTGCGCAATGCGTTCCGAGTAATTTTTCCTCCGACTGGTTACAACGACAGGAGTACCTTGGTGGTCACACCATTGATCGCCATGTTGGTAAAAGTGATCAACAACTAGTAGACCGATTAATTAATGCTCCCAGAATCAGCGCAGCTAGCACCTATCCCGATTTGGAAACTGCTGCCACTAATATTAAAGCTGCTTTGAGAGCCAACCGGAATAGATTAAATAGTTGGGTTCTTGATGCTGCTAGAGGTGAGAAGCGAGCTGTTAAGTATAGGGCTACGGAAGTAGTTGGTCGTGTGGCTAGACGTCCTCCTTCTCTGAGCAATATTTCTAATAGTAGGAAGTTGCTTGTGGTTATGAAAAAAACAGCAAAGGGAGATTGCTTACTTCTTACGTCATATCCCGCTAGATAACTGCTCAGGGGATTGTAGATTTTATAGTGTAGATATTATAGTTTAGACTGACCCTTGCTGAAACTATAATATCTTGTATTTATTTAATCTTCAGTCTCTAATTCTCCAATCTTCAGTCATTACTCAACATTAGCCATTAACTATACACCAAAAATCTACCCATGAGCCAAAAACCTAACTACGAAAATCTCTACAGTTTTCTTGCTGGGGAGTTTGCTGAAGCTGATTTTGAAGGTAAAAGTGATGAAGAGGTAGTTCTTGGCTGCAACAATCCAGAACTTGCCAAGTGGCATCGTACCATCATTACCCAAGGACGGGTTGCTTTGGCTTCTCCCTCCTTTCCCTGGAAAGATGTGGGTGACTATGCCAATCGCCATTTTGAAACTGAAGAAAGTGCTAGAAAATGGCTAACAAAAATGCTCGACCTGTTGGAAAGTTGCGTTGATAAAGTATCCGGAGGAGAGTAAAGTATAGCGGTTTTTAATGTGGTGAGATCCAGAGTTTCTGGTTTTAGGGAACAGGGAACAGCGGATCTGGTAACAGGGAAATCAGAAGAGGGAACATGACAAAAATTATGTGTACCTCATTAGGCTAAAAACCGCTATACTTTAGCTGTTCGCGTAGCGTGCGCGTAGCGCTTAAGCTGATAGCACCTTAAGTAGCCTGCGTGGCACAGGCTTTGGCCTTGGCCTTGGCCTTGGCCTTTGGCCACGCGGGGCGCGTTTGGCCACGCGGGGCGCGTTTGGCCACGCGGGGCGCGTTTGGCCACGCTGTGCGAACGACGCGCTGGGAGGTAGTGCGCTGCTTGGCTCGCTTCCGCCAAATTCCCGTGATCACCATGAAAAAAAGGGGATTATTTACCCCATTAAACTATACTCGAAACTTGAGAATTTGTCCTTACCCAGGTTGTAATAATTCCCGGTTATAACTGGGGTGATGAGTCCCCAAACACAATCCATACATGTACCTAACCCTTGTCAAGGTGTTTTTTTCATCAATAACAGTGGGGTATAGGTCTGGGGAATCCTCTCAAGTAAACAGGACGAGTGAACCATGTTCAAAAAACGGTCTTATCGGGAACAATTTAAAGAAGACATAGGTGGGTTGATTGATGCGATTGATCTATCGGATTTGCAGAAGCGGTTTATCAAAGCTCGCTGGCTCGACCAAGTTTTGTGGTTAGACAAGCGGGCAAATCGGTGTCGCAACCACTATTATGCCCTGCGAATGCTCACCATTATCGGAGGCGTAATTGTTCCCGCTTTAGTCGGTATCAACAGCAGCGACGGTAAAATCAGAGTAGCCTTGGGTTGGACTGCCTTTGGACTGAGTCAGGTAGTGGCAATTAGCGCCGCTTTAGAAGAGCTATTTCAATATGGCAAACACTACACTCAGTATCGCAACACCGCAGAAGCCATGAAGATAGAAGGCTGGCAATTTCTTCAGTTAAGTGGACCTTACCGACGTGTAGAAAAGCACACCCAGGCATTTACCCATTTTTCCTCCCGTGTAGAGGCGCTGATCAGGAAAGATGTAGAAGGATACATCAGCGAGCTTCAGCAAGACCAGGAACAGGTCACGGAGCAAACAGAGTTAATGCTATCTCAAAACCTAACTCCAAATCTAGCTCAAAACCTAGGTATGGCTCAGTCACAACCCAACGAACAATTACAAAAGCCACGGATTCCAGAAGCCACCCAATTCCCAAATGATTTCCCCCTCAGAGGGGGTAACCCTGGTAATCCCTTTCCTCAGGAATTTGACCCAAGCCATACCTTTAATGCTCCAGCCAATCCCTCTGCTAAGGATATCCCCAGAATCTGGCAGGAAGAAAACGGGGATGAGTTCGTTCATCCTAGCCAAATCGAAGGCAATCGTTTCAAAACCAGTAGTAATGGCGGAACTCCCTCCATCGTCTTATTGGATAATTTAACAACCTCAGCCTCAAACAATACTCCCATGGTTTGGCAAGAAGAGGATGAGGATGAGTTGACTCAACCATACCAACTCGAACAACTCGAAAGCACTCCTTTAACGGAAAACAACAACCATGACCTGACTCCTCCAACTGATGACTCTCAGGATTCAGTCCCCTGTCCTCCAGAATCGAATTTTGTAACCCCTGAGGTAGTCGCGGATATTCTCAAGTGTCCCCTCAAAGATGTCCAGACTTATCTACCAGAGGTGCTAGCTGGTCTTGAGGAAAAGAAGATTTTAGATAAGCTAACCTTGATTGCTGCGATCGCTACTATCGGTGTCGAAACTGGTGGTTTCCGTCCTATCAATGAATACGGTGATTCCAAATACTTTACCAAGATGTACGAAGGTCGCAAAGACTTGGGCAATACCCAACCAGGAGATGGAGCCCGCTATCATGGGCGCGGCTTTATTCAAATTACCGGTCGGGCTAACTACAGGGACTACGGTCAAAAAATTGGTCTAGGCAGCACCTTAGAAAAGAATCCGGAAGTTGCCCTCAATTCCAAAATTGCTGCTCAAATCTTAGCCTGCTATTTCTTGGACCGCAAGGTGTATCAAGCAGCCAGAGATGGAGACTGGCGCAAAGTCCGCAGGCTAGTCAATGGAGGCTACAACGGTTGGGAAAAGTTCTACACCTTTGTCCAACGAGCTGAACAAATGCTTTAAGTTTCTAGACCAAAATACTCAGGGGATGCAGCTTAGTGTAAACAGTAAGCTGACTGCTGAGTGCTGAGTGCTGAGTGCTGAGTGCTAAGCAGCTAATGGTAAAACTGTTACCTTAGTATAACCTTAGGGAATTCTATAACTGTAGGTTCTGAAACTTGTGAGCCCAAGTTCCCCTCAAATAGCTACTACCTAGAATCCCTACTTAACTACCAAACATGAAGACTTTTTTCGATGCCTTCATCTCCTACGGACGAGCTGATAGCAAAGCATTTGCTACCAAACTACACCAACGATTAACCGAACTTGGTTTCAGCATCTGGTTTGACCAACAGGATATTCCTCTAGGTGTAGACTTCCAAAATCAAATTGATTATGGCATTGAAAAATCCCATAACTTCCTATTTATCATTGCTCCCCATTCAGTCAAATCTGCCTATTGTCTCAAAGAAATTCAACTCGCCGTTAAACTCAACAAACGCATCATCCCTCTACTCCATGTTGAACCTACGGATTGTTGGGATAAGATGCATCCAATTATCAGACAAATTAACTGGGTCTATTTCCGAGATAATACAGAGGATTTTGAAACATCCTTGGCTGGGTTACTCAAGGTAATCCATCATCAAAGTGATTACGTCAGACAACATACAGAAATTTTAGTCAAGGCATTGGAGTGGTCTAGACATCACAAACAAACCAACTATTTGTTAATTGGAGAAGAGCAAAAACAGGCTCAATCTTGGCTAAAAGTTAAGTTTACTGATCAGCAACCTCCTTGTGTTCCTACAGACCTACAGTGTGAGTTGATTTGTGAAAGCACCAAGAATGCCAATAACCTTTTGACCCACGTGTTTATCTGCTACGCCGATCAAGATAAGCCGGTGATGCGGAAAATTGCTAAAACCTTAATGCGGAAAAGCTTCACGGTTTGGACTAATAAGACCGATATTCAAACCGGTACCCCATTCCAAGACGTAGTCTATCAAGGGATTGAGGGAGCTGATAATATTGTCTACTTAATCTCACCTGCTTCCCTGAAATCCGACTATTGTCAGCAAGAAATCACCCACGCCTTGGTTAACAACAAACGGATTATTCCCCTCTTGATTGAATCCACAGCACTAGAGTGCATCCCTCCCCATATCAGAGCGTTACAATTTATTGACTTTACTACCTATAATGATGAAGCTAAATACCGCATTGATGCTGACAAAGTAATTAAGGTATTGCATCAGGAACAGCCCTACTACGAAGACCATAAGAGGTTATTAGTAAAGGCGATTAAATGGAAAAATCAAAATCGTAATCCCAGCATTTTACTGCGGGGATACAATTTGCGATATTATCAAAATTGGCTGACTCTTAATCAGCAACGCAACTCTTATCCTCCCCTACCCCTTCATCACGAATTTATTACTGAAAGTAGCCATCAAATCCCCTCATCCTCTTTAGAAGTATTTATCTCCTATTCCCGAGCAGATTCCGATTTTGCCCGTCAGTTAAACGAGGCACTCGAGATGCAGGGAAAAAGCACTTGGTTTGACCAAGAAAGTATTCCTCCAGGGAGTGATTTTCAGCAGGAAATCTATCGGGGTATTGAAAATTCTGACAACTTTCTATTTATTATTTCCCCTCGCTCAGTCAATTCACCCTATTGTGCAGATGAGGTGGAATACGCCCAGAGTTTAAATAAACGGTTTGTGACTATATTACATCACGAAGTAGCAGCAAAAGTGTTACATCCGGCATTAGCGAGGATACAGTGGATAGACTTTAGAAATTATCGGGGAGATTTTTATGCTAATTTCAGTGAATTGATCAGAACCCTAGATACTGACCGAGAGCATGTCCATAACCACACCAAGTTGTCTCAGCGATCCTTGGAATGGGAAAAAAACCACAAAAGTCCTGACTTGCTGTTGCGGGGGATTGAGTTTTCCATTGCCCAAAAGTGGTTCTTGGAAGCTAAGCAAGATCATAAATATCCTCCCCCAACTCCTTTACAGAAGGAATTTTTTGAAGCCAGTAACAACACTATTGAAGCGGCAAAAGAAGCCGAAAAACAGCGACAAGCAGAAATCCTACGGTTGCAAGAGGAACGTACAAAGGAAGCAAAAGCACGACTAGCAGAACAGAAGAAAAGAGTTAGACAACAAAAATTATTTATTGTCGGAGTAATTATAGCATTGGTAGCGGCTGTTGGCACTCTTATCCATCAAATTCAAGAAAAGAAGTTGGCTGAATATAACCTCAAAATTGCTAAAGTCAAGCATCTTCTCTCAGAAGCAAGGACGTTTTTAAAACGACACCCGACGAAGGCTTTACGCCTTGCCGAGGCTGCTTATAAGATTGACAATACCCGTCAAGTGCCTGAGGTTTCACAATTGCTGAGTATAGCCTACCATTCAGCAATTCATCGCCGCTTCTTTTTTTACTATGCCAATATGCGACATAAAAGGGCTGTGACTAGTGCAGTATTCTCGCCGGATGGTAGTATAATTCTCACGGCTTCAGAGGATACCACAGCAAAATTGTGGAATCTCAAGGGGGAGCGAATCACTACCTTAGCCGGACATTCTGCTAGGGTTAATTCTGCTGTATTTTCCCCAGATGGCAATACAATAGTGACTACCTCACAGGATAAAACGGCTAAGTTGTGGGATAAGGAAGGCAATTTGCTCAATACCTTACGAGGGCACGATTGCGATCGCAACGGTCAGTGCCAGGTTAATTCTGCCGTCTTTTCCCGAGATGGTCAGACAATTCTCACCGCTTCTGATGATAATACGGCTAAATTATGGGATAAACAGGGACAACTAATTAACACCTTGAGCGGGCACAAAGATATCGTCGTCTCTGCGGTCTTTTCTCCTGATGGTCAAGCAATTCTCACCGCTTCACGGGACAAAACTGCGAAATTATGGGATAAGGATGGGAATTTGATCACAACTCTAGATCAGGATAGCTGTTGGCATGTACATATAAAGGATTATCATTGCGGTCTTACCTCTGCGGTATTTTCTCCAGACGGAACTCACATTATCACTACCAGTAAAGATAAGACAGCTAAGTTGTGGGACCACAATGGCGAGCTGATCAACATAGTTAAGGGACATACCGGTTGGGTTAATTCAGCGTTCTTTTCCCAAGACGGTGATCAAATCCTTACTGCTTCTGAAGATGGCACTGCCAAATTATGGGATAAGGATGGAAACTTAATTAAAACCTTAGCAAGACATTCCGAGGCAGTCAAAAAAGCCTTATTTTCCCCAGACGGTAATCACATTATTACCGTTAGTTATGATAATACTGCCAAAATTTGGGATTTGGATGGAAACGCGATCGCTAATTTAATCGGTCATCAATTATCGGTTACTACTGCAGCGTTTGCTCCCCATGGAGACAAACTAATCACCGCCTCTGATGACTCGACAGTCAAGTTATGGGATATCACCCAACAACCAGTTAATTCTAGTTTTAGACATTCAGCAGCTGTGAATTCTGCTGTGTTTTCTCCTGACGGCACAAAAATCTTGACAGCCACTACCGAGAAAAACGCTTATTTATGGGATCTGAGCGGAAAATTGCTCAAGCAACTTCCTCATGGCTGTGATGTCTGGAATCACTGTGCTGTAAAAACAGCAGCTTTTTCCCCTAATGGAAATTATATTATCACGACTTCCGATGATGGCAAAACCCGGTTATGGAATGGAAAAGGCGATCGCCTGATCATGGCTATTAATTTACATGATCACTATAATAACGTAACGATATTCGGTAGGAATGGTGCTAAATTTTCCAGCTTTTCCCAAGATGACCAGCAAATTCTGACTACCTCTTACGATCAAACTGCCAAGTTATGGAATTTTAGTGGCAGTGAACTTATAGAAATATCAGAGTACAAAGGACACAAGGGGGTAGTTAATTCCGCTGCGCTATCTCCTAACCGCCAGCAAATCCTTACGGCTTCTAACGATAAACTGGCGAAGTTGTGGAACGTAAACGGAGAAATAATTACTGATTTTAAAGGACATAACGATGCTGTTAATTCCGCCGTCTTTTCCCCTGATGGTAAAACAATTCTCACTGCTTCAGAAGATCACACCATCAAGCTGTGGGATTTGAATGGAAACGAGATCCGAACCTTTGGAGGAGGTCGTGAGAAAGGACATAAGTTTGATGTTAATTCAGCGGTGTTTTCTCCCGATGGTAAAACAATTCTCTCTGCTTCTGACGATAAAACTGCCAGGTTGTGGGATTTAAACGGTAGGTTAATCCTGGTGATGAGAAACAATAATGCTGCTGTGAACTCCGCCGTGTTTTCTCCCGATGGCACCAAAATCCTCACTGCTTTCAGCAATGGGACTGCCAGGGTGTGGCTCAAGCCGGAGGCTATATATGAGTGGTTGCAAACAGCTAAAATTTATCAGCTGTCACCAGGAGATCGGAAGGTATTTGGTTTAGAGGACAGGTATTCTAGATAAAATCCTAATCATGTCAGATACCCTACTTGATTGACTTAATAGAGGGACTCCTGTATTATTTCCTGAGAGTAAATTAGGCTATTTGATACCTGTTATGGTATCCTGTTAACTTGGATTGCCTAAAACTATACTGTGTATATACCAAAGGGAACAGGGAACAGGGAACAGGGAGTAGGGAGTAGGGAGTAGGGAGTAGGGAGTAGGGAGTAGGGAG
>NZ_JAAHIG010000126.1:0-21482 GCF_010692305.1 Moorena sp. SIO4G3
CGACTTTTGGTAATCCCGCCTCAACCAGGGCTTTCGTGAGAGCTTGGAAGGGGTTTTCTCCGGGACGAATTGGTGACACTATCGACCATTTATCGGTATTTTCCTGTTTCAACTGGGGAATTAATCCCGCTTTCACCAAACTCGATTTACCCGAACCGGAAGCACCTAAGACCACAGTTAAGGAATGAGTCTTGACAAAATCCTGTAACTTTTCTACTAGTAATGTTCTCCCAAAAAATAGTTGACTGTGTTCCTCTTCAAAGGAGTTTAAACCCCGATAGGGATTTTTCGACTCATCTAATGGTGGTGCGGGGGGTAAATTAAGTTCATGTCCTGGAGACAGAAAGATATACTCCCCTTTATCGTGCTTGTCTAAACACCAAATACCAGGGGTTTGGCGCACACGGCATTTTTCTGTGGGAATTTCGACTCGATCCCGTAAATATAAATATAATTTTGTGGCTGTAATTACCCCATCTCCAGCGGGTTTGCCATTGGTGGCAGGAGGATAGATATCTCCTGCCCCTTCTAGGGCTTCTAATAATGCACTAGCAAAAGGGGAATGATTGCCGATTTGACCGCGTTCGCTATCTAAATTAAAGTTATCTAAAGCTTTTTGATCCGAAGCTGAGGAAGTAATGATTTGCCAGGCCGGGTCAGTAATAAAACGGTCATAACGCTCTTGGTGAATTACTTCTGGCGATGTGAGTAAATCCCTGGTACTTGACCATTTAAAAGCACCAGCAAAACAGCAGTCTAGGATACCTAAGAAATGACGACAGGGTAATTGATGGAAAGCATCATGTAACTTGGTCATAGGCAGATAACTATTAGTATCCCGCAGTTTGGCATCTTGAGGAATTAGGTAACCAGCTGGGCCATCATCCCCATTGAGAGCAACTCCATGACCAGCGAAGTAAAATAATAAGCGGTCATTTTCAGTGACTTGTTCGGGTAGGGTTTGGTCTAAAAATTTGTTGAAGTTAGAGAGAGTCGCTACTTCGTCTAAGCATTCCCAGACTTGATAACCATGCTTCTCGCGGAGAATTTCTATTAGTTTTTTGGCATCGTTTACGGCGGTGTTCAGGGGGGAAATGCCGTTTTGGTAGTTGTTGATGCCGATGATAAAGGCGAGATTGCGGGAGAACATATAGCGGTTTGCAATTTTATTAAGTACACAATTATGGTTTTTTATCGAACAGGAATTCATCCTTATTAAGGGGCGTTGCTGAATTAAGGAATGAATGCGCGATCATCTGGTGCATGTTAAAGCCCCCGTTGGTCCCCCAACTTTGGGGGACGCAAGAGAGTTTTGTTCCCCCCAAAATTGGGGGGTTAGGGGGGCAAAACCATACCCATAATCAGCAACGCCTATTAAGGGAGGCAGGGAATATAGCAGTTGGCATTCAAACTATTTTTGGCAAGAATGAAACAGCCCTGCCTCCTGAGGGTTAGGGGTGGGTACCCATTTATGTTTTTGCCAGAAGGAAATCGCCCTGCCCTTAATAAGGGGGACTTTTGAATCTAATTCTACCCTTTGTTAAGGAAACCGACACCCTGTAAAATACTCTCGTATTTATTACTATTAGCTTACTATGTCTACCGAAACTAATTCCCAGACTCAGAACACTACAGGTGCTGATGCGGTTGATGATGCGATCACAAAGGGAATTGATTTAGATGGCTCGCCAATCCCCAAAGCTAAACTAGACCTTTACAACCAAGTGATGGGGTTGGAAGCTCAACGGCAACGAAGCGGTGTCAGCAATACCATGAGATCCAGAATTGTGCGGATTGGAGCGAAGCACATCCCTCAAGCAGAACTCAATCAAATGCTGCTCGATGCTGATTTCACCCCTCTTAAAGATAAAGAGATTGCCTTTTACTACGGGGGTAAGTAGGGAGTAGGGAGTAGGGAGTCGGGAGTCGGGAGTCGGGAGTCGGGAGTCGGGAGTCGGGAAATTCGGATCAAAAATTATCACACTTGATTTAGGATCCCTAGAGTATAAATATCAATAGGGTTGGCGAATTGTTACAGCTCTTAGCTAATTCACCAACCCTATTGTAAGTAACATTAAACGTAAGTATTAAGCTATCAGCCCTTCCCTTAGCGGTGGAACAGGCTTTGGCCTTTGGCCACGCTGTGCGAACGACGCTGGGAGGTAGCCATTAGCTGATAGCTGATAGCTGATAGCTGATAGCTAATAGCTGATAGCTTACCAGCAAACACCCTAGACTAAGTTAATACTTACCTGTTCCAATACTGTGGAAATCGCTTGAATCAAAACTTGGGAATTCTCTGCCACAGTTGCAGTAATTTCCCTGGTCATCGGTAAGCTATCTACTACGATACCGGTACACAATAACATCATGTAGAGAATTGAGTACTTAAACATAGACCGGGCAAGTTGATTGTCTGTAGGTTCCTGAAGCAGCAACCATGCTTTTTTGATAAAAATACTGCCCAAAAGAATAGCAACTATTCCATAAACCACCCCCGATTCTCCTAAAGGATAGATCAACAATAGGGAAGTGGGGACGACTAATAAGGTGTAATACCAGATTTGACGAACAGTAACCTCTTCACCGGCTACTACCGGTAACATCGGTATCCCAACTTTGGCGTAATCCTCGTGAATCATTAAGGCTAACGCCCAGAAGTGAGGTGGTGTCCACAAGAACACGATGATAAAGAGTAACCAAGGGGCCCAACTCAATTCTCCTGTCACCGCAGCCCAACCCACTAGCGCTGGAATTGCTCCTGCTGCACCACCAATGACGATGTTTTGGGCAGTGTGGCGCTTGAGGATATGAGTGTATATGAGCATATAGAAGATAATGCCAGATAGCGCTAGTAAGGCACTAAGGAGGTTAGCGAAGACTGTTAGTAGCGTAAACGACAGGATTGCTAATGCGATCGCAAACAGCAAAGCATCACGAGGCTGCACTTTCCCAGAGGGAATGGGACGGTGGCGAGTGCGCAACATTTCATAGTCGATATCACGGTCATAGATGCAGTTAAGCACTTGGGCAGATGCTGCGGCCAAAGTACCACCGACCAAGGTAACTAGCAATAATATAGGATCGACTTGTCCATCGGATGCCAACCACATCCCTGCTGCTGTGGTAATTAATAGTAGTGGAATGATTCGAGGCTTTGTTAGTTGATAGTAACTTTGAATAACCTCTCTTATGTTTTCATGTTGACGAGTTAAACTAGTCCCAAGCATTCAATTCACCGAAAATTGTTAGCAAGGGGAGAGCTGGAAGCCCCTGTCGATTCACGCATGGGGAGGAAAGCTCTCCCCTTACATGACAGCAGCGCGACAGCGCATCCTTAGAATACGTAGGCATAGCCATCCCTCCCGTGTATAGTGCTGCAATACTTGTGATTGATTCCAGTGACTCGGCCAGATTTAGTCTGGATGTCGAAGCTACCGGACTTCCGACACAGAACCCGACCTACATGGGTTCCCGCTTTCTTGCCTTTGGGTACAACCGCCCTGACGATATCGCCACTTCTGAAACCGAAATGAACTTGCTGACGAGTACGGTGGCGGTATGGGAAGCCATACTTATCAACACCAGCCATCTGTCGGTTTCCATGTCCTGATGCTGTGATGGTTAAACATTGCTTAGTCTCAAGGGTGAGATGGACAACAACTCCTACACAGGCAGCATCAAGCCAGTGAGTTTTAGGAAGATCTAATCGGCAACGGTTATACTTAGTTTGTCCACCTGTGCCAAACTCAATAGGTAAACCTGTAGCAATCAACTCCTCAGCAATCTTGTTCCGAGTTGAGTTGACCGCTGCCGCATCTAATAACGGTTGCTTAACTTGGCTGAGAATTCGATTGAGTAGGTCAGACTTACCACAGAGGAAGTCTCTGATATCTTGGTTTCCTTTAGCCTGGTTACAGTCATGGCAAGCAAGGGTCAGGTTAGATACTCGGTCAGATCCCCCTTTGGATTTGGGGTGAATATGATCGACTTCCAAACGGGTGTCTGTGGCTTGGCAGTATGCACATTGCCGATTCCATTTCTCTAACAGGTACTCTCTGACTTCATACCCCTGTAGTTCACCCTGGTGGTAGTCAACACCTGAAACTTCAGGGTTGATCATTTTCTGCGTGTCAAATCTAACTCGCTCTAATGAGATTCCTGTAACGGGAACAAACTTGGTTAATCGTCTAACCCAGGTCATCGTAGTCAGAACCCGATGGAGTATCGATGGAGCAAGCCAACCTTCTGGACGAGTACGGTTTAAGAATCTAGGTTGACGATACCGGGTTTTACGGTTTCGCCTTCCTCTCCTCAATTTTCGTCTGTCCTCAAGATCAGCCTTAATTTGCTGCCCTCGGTGATAGAGTTCTGTTCCCCATATAACCTTGTCATCTTGCACCAGGGCAAGCCCAGTTACTTTGGAGCCTGGGTCGATTTTGAGTTGGACTGGTTTGGGGGCATCATCAACTGCTTTGTTGAGGATAATGGTGAATGGATACCGCTTAAATACCGCTGCCTTGCCTGCTTTAAGTAGGCTACGAGCCATCCCAGGTTTGCAAGGGTTGAGCGGTTTTCGGTTGGTATCTAAAACTAGAACGTAGTTTGTAGACATGGTTTCGTCTCTTCTACTTGCGTGTTACTTTTGCCTCGACAAGGTTAGATAGGTTTGTCCTGTTTCAGACACTTCCTTAATCCCTCTACAGATGTTTAATCTGAAACCTCAGAGCCTAGAGCTGGCAAGCACCCTAGGGTGCGATAGCCTATCTAACGTAGCCAGTCGAACTGGCTTAGTCTGGTCAACTACAGGATCTCTTGCCCGTCGATTGATCGGTGGGGTGGAATCCCAGTCGGGATTGTTGACGTAAGGCGAAGACTGTAAACCCTACCAGTACTCCTAATAATGCTGCTCCCACTGCTTGATGGCAGATAGTTAGTAGTTCCACTTGTAGCCTTAACCGGAAGGTAGCAACACCGAGGAGTATCTGTAAAACTACCAAGCTAGCAGCGAGATTAGCTAACTTTCGCAGTACTGGATGTAGGGCTGGTGTCCGGGATGCTATCACCACGACGGCGAGAGTTGCTACGGTCGCTGGCACCACACCAGCAATATGGCTATTCATCACGCTACACAGCTGAGATCCGCCAAAACACTGATGCACTGCCCAGCGGGAAGCGACTAATCCACCTATTAGACTTTGTAGATAAACAAAAATCACTGCGGTTAAGCTCAGCCAAGGTAACTTCCCAACTGAACCTGTCAGTTGATAGGGGGTCAGCAGTGTACCAATCACGATTAGAGTTGAGAAAAATAGCAGTGCTGTTCCTAGATGAGCAGTGACGATATCAAACCTGAGCAGTTCTGTAACCGTCAGTCCCCCCAGGACTCCTTGGAAAATAATTAGCCCTAGAGCAAATGTTGATATCCAGGGCAGCCAGTTGGGTAAATCCCGCCGATGCCACCACGATAAGCTAGCGAGAGCGATCGCACTAATACCAATCAAGGATGCATCAAGGCGGTGAAACCACTCTAAAAATACTTGCAAATTCATCTGCTGGCTTGGCACGAGCTGACCATAGCATAAGGGCCAGTCTGGGCAAGCCAGACCAGCATTCATCACCCTGGTGGCACTGCCTACTGCCATCAACAGCAGGGTAGCGATCGCAATTTTCCACACCAAGCTCCGAATCCTGGCCTGAGGCTGGCTAAGGTTGTTGGAGGTTACATCATTCTGATTCTGATCAAGAGCCGATTGAGCTATAGCCATCTGCAATAGGAAAATGCAAACTAAGTTAATCAAATCCTGAGTAGTGGCTCATTTTCGTTGGTAGAAGATTGCCAATCTCAAGGATCATCTCTATTCCTATACCACTGTAACCAGCCTTTTCCTTAATTTCTGAAGCTTTAGAGATTTTTCAGATTGCTACTCCCCTGCCCTAAAGGGTCATAGTTACTTGGACTCCATGATTTACTATTGATTTACTTTTTTATATTTTTTTTAGCTATGTTAAGTTTTATTGAATAAAATCTTAAGTTTTCTGAAAATTTTTCAGGTGCTGGGCTAGTGATCCTAAAAAAAAGTCTAAAAATCTCAAGGTTTGACCCAATCAATTGTTTAACTGCTTTACCTTAGTTAATAGAGCGAGCTTGGCTAGCTCTATATCCTCTACTCACACCCATCAGAAGGTCTCTAATGTGGGAATTATGGGGGGGAGTAGCTCACCAGAAGGCTGATTTTCCTCAAAAATATAGCCATGGCCTGACATTCTAGGACACTAAATCGGTTCGTGCCTCGCCTGCCTTGATAATCCCTGTTACTTTTGTTGATATAAGTATTCAACCCTAATCTCGTGAACATTCCAAGCCAAATTTCAACCCTTATTGCTGGCATTTTCATAACCCTGATTAGTCTCTGGTACGGTCAGAATCATGGACTTATGCCAGTAGCCGCCTCCTCAGAAGCCGGTGATGTAGATGGTCTGTTCAACCTGATGATGACCATTTCCACTGGTCTATTTCTCCTCATCCAAGGGGCACTTATCCTAATAGTCATCAAATTTCGTAGACAAAAAAATGACCAAACCGATGGGCCATCGACCCATGGCAACATCCCCCTAGAGATGCTTTGGACCGCAATCCCTACGGTGATTGTTTTTGTCCTAGCTGTCTATAGCTTTGAGGTCTACAACGCTATGGGAGGCTTGGATCCGATGGCTTCTCATGACCACCATCACCAAGAGATTGCCCACAATCATCAGATGTCACCATCTGGGCAAGAGGGGAATGAAAATCTGATTGCCATGGTTCCAGGTCAAGGCACAGTTGCCCTAGGTATTGGAGCGCCTCCAGGACAAGAAGGTCAAGGTGAACCCCTAGAGGTTAATGTCGCTGGTATGCAGTATGCCTGGATTTTCACCTACCCGAAAACCGGTGTTATGTCTGGGGAAATGCATGTCCCAGTTGGACAACCGGTTAAGCTGAATATCGAAGCTAACGATGTGATCCACGCCTTCTGGTTGCCAGAGTTTCGGATTAAGCAAGATGCTATCCCAGGTCGGATTAGTCAACTAGGATTTACAGCAACTAAAGTGGGTGATTACCCGATCATCTGTGCTGAACTCTGCGGGTCCTACCATGGAGGAATGAAAACCCGGTTAATCGTTGAAACACCGGAAGAGTATCAAGCCTGGGTTAAGGAAAATCAATTTGCTAGTGCAGACACCATGGAAAAAGCGGTGGCTGTTAATCCTACTACCATGTCAGAGGGTGAGTTCTTGGCTCCCTATGCCTCTGAAATGGGTATTGATTCCCAAACTCTCCAACACCTAGACCACTCTCACCATCATCCTGCAATTATCAAATAAGTTCATCACTTAGAAGTTAGAAGTTAGAAGTTAGAAGTTAGAAGTTAGAATAAAGAGTTTAGAATTCAGAAGTTAGAAGTTAGAATTAGTTCAGTCTAAAGTCTACAGTCTTAATTATCCATTCTTAATTCTTAATTCTTAATTCTTAATTTTTAATTTTTAATTCTCTTGATTAACTCTTGCCTCTTGCCTCTTGCCTTTTGCCTCTTGCCTCTTGCCTCTTGCCTATCCTTTTAGTTAATCACACCTCCACTATCCCATGACGACGCAAGTAGAAAAACCGGAATCTGTCAAAGATGCTGGTCATGTTGAAGAACATGAGCGGCGTTGGCAAGATTACTTTACCTTCAATACCGACCATAAAGTGATTGGGATTCAATACCTGGTCACTTCATTTGTGTTCTATTTCATCGGTGGCGCATTAGCTGGATTAATTCGCACAGAGTTGGCCACCCCAGACCCGGATTTATTGAGCCCTTTAACCTACAACCGAGTGTTCACCATGCACGGAACAATTATGTTGTTCCTATGGATTATTCCGGCTGGTGCTGCTTTTGCTAACTATCTGATTCCCTTGATGATTGGGGCAAAGGATATGGCATTCCCCAAGCTAAATGCGGTGGCATTCTGGATGAATGCTGTGGGGGGTTTGCTGTTAATGAGTAGTTTTTTCGTAGGTGCTCCCGAAGCCGGTTGGACCTCTTACCCCCCTTTGAGCTTGATTAGTTCTCAGGTGGGTGAAGAAATTTGGATTCTGAGCATCCTGGTGATCGGGACTTCCTCAGTGCTAGGGGCGCTTAACTTCTTCACCACTATTGTGAAGATGCGCACACCTACCATGACTATTCATGATATGCCTCTATTTTGCTGGGCAATGTTAGGAACCTCAATCCTAGTTTTGATTGGTACTCCAGTCCTAGCAGCAGCATTAATTTTCCTGTCCTTTGATTTAATTGCTGGCACCAATTTCTTTAACCCGGCTGGGGGAGGAGACCCAATTGTTTACCAGCACATGTTCTGGTTTTACTCCCACCCGGCGGTGTACATCATGGTGCTACCGTTCTTTGGAGTAATCTCGGAAATCCTACCGGTACATGCCCGTAAGCCGGTTTTTGGCTATCGTGCGATCGCATACTCCAGTATGTTGATTTGTTTCCTAGGATTAATTGTCTGGGCGCACCATATGTTCACTAGTGGCACTCCTGGTTGGTTGCGGATGTTCTTTATGGCTGCCACCATGCTAATTGCTGTGCCCACAGGGATTAAGGTGTTTAGCTGGGTGGCAACGATTTGGGGCGGAAAAATTAGCTTAAATAGTGCCATGCTCTTTGGTATGGGCTTTATCTCGGCATTTTTGATTGGGGGTCTTAGCGGTGTAATGCTCGCTTCCGTTCCCTTTGATGTCCATGTTCATGACACTTATTTCATTGTCGCTCACTTCCACTACGTTCTATTTGGTGGTAGTGTGCTCGGCTTATTTGGCGCAGTTTATCACTGGTTCCCCAAAATGACCGGGCGAATGGTCAACGAAACCTTAGGACGCATTCACTTTGTGTTGACCTTCATTGGTCTAAACATGACCTTTTTGCCGATGCATGAGCTAGGTCTATTGGGTATGAACCGTCGGGTTGCTATGTATGACCCCCAGTTTCAAAGCCTCAACATGATCTGCACCATTGGCTCCTATCTTCTAGCGGTTTCTACCATACCCTTTGTAATTAATATCATCTGGAGTGTGAACCGTGGCCCGATTGCTGGTCGCAATCCTTGGAGAGCTCTGACATTAGAGTGGCAAACTACATCTCCTCCTGCTATTGAGAACTTTGACGAGGAACCAATTTTGTGGTCCGGTCCTTACGAATACGGTATTGACACTTATAGTGTTGACACCGATAAACAGGTCGAGGAGTTGCTGGTTGAAGTTAAAGGAGATGTTGGGTAAGTGTGGGTTGAAGGTTGTTCGCGTAGCGTGGCCAAAGGCCAAGGTTTGTTTTGGTTGAAGGTTGTTTAGTTAGAAGGTTGAAGGTTGTTTTGCCACGCTACGCGAACAACCTGTTAACCTTCAACCTGTTAACCTTCAACCTGTTAACCTTCAACCTGTTAACCTTCAACCTGTTAACCTTCAACCTGTTAACCTTCAACCTGTTAACCTTCAACCTGTTAACCTTCAACCTGCTAACTTACTCTAAAGGAATTTATGCAAGGCTCAACGATAGATCCGTCTAAAACTAGCCTCAACTATCATCATGAGGTTGAGGCAGCAGAGGTACATCACGAGGAGCATCCGGATTTTCGGATGTTTGGTTTGGTGGTGTTTCTAGCTGCTGATAGTATGACCTTCTTGGGAATGTTTGCCGCTTTTTTAATTTATAAAGCGACCATGCCAGCTTGGCCTCCAGAGGGTACAGAATTAGAATTATTGGTGCCAACAATTAACACCATCATCCTGATTACTAGTAGTTTCGTCATGCACCGGGGCCAGAGTGCTATTAAGAAGAATGATGTCTCTGGTTTGCGACTCTGGTTTGGAATCACTGCTCTGATGGGTGCGATGTTCTTAGGAGGACAAGTCTATGAGTACACCCATGTAGACTTTGGTCTGACTACTAACTTATTTACCAGTTCTTTCTTTGCCTTAACTGGTTTCCATGGTCTTCATGTTAGTTGTGGACTCGGGTTAATTATGTTAGTATTATTGAGATCGCTAAATTCAAAGCACTACTCCAGTGAAGAGCATTTTGGTGTAGAAGCTGCAGAACTCTACTGGCACTTCGTTGATGTGGTGTGGATTGTTCTGTTTGTAATCGTGTATTTGATTAATTAGTTTTCGCCACAGTTTGGTTAACAAAGTTTTGATGCACTAGCCTCCGATTGGGGGTTTTTTTTTGAAGGTTTAAGGTTCAAGGTTGAATGTTGAAGTAGGGTGTGTTAGGGGCGGACTTGTCGTTATTTTTCGCCTCGTCGCCAGGGTTGGGATAGTCCGCCCCGTAACGCACCAGCTTTGGGCTCCCACTCATTTTCCGCTTCGTCGCCAGGGTTGGGATAGTCCGTCCGGAAATTGTTGTAACGGGCAAGATGCCCGTTCCACCAAGATGACCGTTCCACCAAGATGCCCGTTCCACCAAGATGCCCGTTCCACCAAGATGCCTGTTGATGGATGGTGGTAGCGCTAATCCAAACAGCACAGGTGAATTTAACCCGTTGGATTCCTTACCATTTTAATCAATCACTTAGGATTTCTATAGTAGGGAAGGATGTCATCTTGTTTAGGAAAATTTCTATATAAAAAAACCATGATAACGGCAAAGGATATAGCTGCTATAACTGCTTTTTGACCTAATAATGGTTCCATTGAAGCTTGATAATCGTTTATCGAAATTAATTCACCGTTTGATATACTATAGTATTGTACAATCATAGAAATTGTCACAATAGTATTGTAAAGACTATGACAAATGATTGGTACTATTAATTTGCCAGTTTTAAAGTAGAGAACACAATATATAGTTCCTAAAATGAACAATGGTACAATATCGAATCGCAAATGGCAAATAGCGAATAATAATGATGAGGTTAGTATTCCAGCTTTAATACCCCATTTTATTGCCCACTTCTGCAATATTATACCACGAAAAATAAGCTCTTCAAATAACGGAGCAAAAACAATCGTCGAAAAGCTAAAAAAAAGTATCCCGATAGTATTTGTAAATTCTGATTTATTAATTATTTTTTCAAAAATAGAATCTGGAACAATTAAAGAAAGATAATATAAATTCAACGAATGACAGTTCCAAGCAAATATATAGTTAAAAAATACTATAACTAAAATTAGTTTTAGATTACTGATTTTTGGTTTGAAAATGCCAAATTTATCAAAATTAAATCCAAATTTTTGGAGATGTTTAAATAAAAAAAATCCGGTTAAACACTCTAATATTAGAATAAATACCATGTCAAAATTGGCATTTTCGAAAATCCCAAAGCAATTCCAATTCACCAATAAAAACAATACAATATCTATACTAATAAATAGTATTAATAATATGACCGCTAATAAAACTGGAAAAGCTATAAACCAATATAAGCAAAATTCAGTAATATTAAGCTTATTGAAGGGGAAATTTATTGAGTTTTTACCCAATGAGTTTTCTGAATAAAAATTAGTTCTCTTGTCGGGCAAAAGTAATAGGACTGATAATCCCAAAATACTTAATAATCCGAACCATCCCCACTTACTTGCATATCCCTTGTCGTAACTATATAGACGGCATCCTTTGAGAAGAGGTATATATCCATATCCTATTGTGAATATAGTTAAAGAAATTAAAAATCTAGGAAATGGTAATGAAAAACCTTCACAAATCAATAAAGTTAATACACAAATTAATAACGGAATAAACTGGAAAGCTAATCCACAAATAATGAGATCGAAAGATGCATTTTTGGAATTAGTATTATTGATTTTCATTGCCTAAATAGGGAATAAAATATTATTGTTAACGTGAATTCGACGAACTCTACAACACTGAAATAAAGACGCTCGAATAGCTGTGAAGCAATTAGATTTCAGCCACCTATGACGAGAATTGTATAGTGAGAGGAGATCACACGCATTTTCCGTGAGGTAGAGATTTTTGCTAATTTTTTCAGCACTATTGGCAAAAATCGTAGTATTACTTGAATCTAATTCCTCCGATATGAGTACCACAACTAGTTTTGTAATTTGCTGCTTCTCAAAGCATTTCATCCCAATGGCATAGAGAGGATTGACAAAAACAGAGGGAGTGGGCAAGCTTGAAAGCAGAAACCACTTATCTGAGGGGGCGACATGCGCCCTAAAAAGCTGACTATATAAGGCTTTGAAGCCAATGAGCTATGGCTTGATACAGTCGGAAATTGACCCTCGATTCATATTATGGAAGCTCAAACCCTTATAACTATGTCCAAGGTCGTGCCCAAAACAGCATGTATATTTTAGGTGCGACCCGTGGCGAATTTAATTCGCCAAGTAAGAGCGCACCTGAAGTAACTTATGGACTGAAATTATTACCCAGTAAGGATTTCAGCTTGCATGTCGCCCCCCCAGAACCACTTATATAGCGTTTCTCATAGTAATTAGATACACAAGATTTTTTCCCGATTCCCGATTCCCGACTCCCGATTCCCGACTCCCGACTCCCGACTCCCGATTCCCGATTCCCGATTCCCGATTCCCTTGACTAAATGATTACCCGTATTCAAAGATTCCTAACAACTCCTTGTAACAAACGATGGACTCCTCAAGTTATCTTTTGGTTTAGCCTCAGCCTAACCTTTACCGTAGTGTATAGTCTGCTAGCACTACGGGAAGCGTTCAGCGGTGAGTATATTGTCCAAGATGATGCTCGACAACATATATTTTGGATGATGCGATTTCTTGATCCAGAGCTGTTTCCTAAAGACTTAATTGCTGATTACTTTCAAACGGTTGCTCCAGCTGGCTACACTACAGTTTATCGAGTGATAGCAGCATTGGGTGTTAATCCATTGCTATTTAACAAACTCTTACCGGTAGTGTTGAATTTGGTTAGCGCTAGCTATTGCTTTTGGGTATGTCTGGAATTGTTCCCAGTACCAGCAGCTGCCTTTAGTGCTACCCTGTTGCTGTCTCAAGCGTTGGGAATGACTGATACGGTGGTGTCTGGAACACCGAAGGCGTTTGTCTATCCCCTATTGTTGGGGTTTATGTATTACCTAGTGCGGGGGTCATTGTGGTTTTGTTTGGGTGCGATCGCACTCCAAGGTCTATTCTATCCCCAGTTAGTCTTTATCTCTTCCGGTACCTTAGTTTTACGACTATTTGAATGGCGCAATGGTAAGTTAGGCTTATCCCAACAGCGACGTTGGTTGTGTCTGGCGGGATTGATAGTAGCTTTTTTGGTGATGCTGCCCTATGCTCTGAAAACCAATGAGTTTGGTCCAGTGATTTCTGTCGCTGAAGCCAGACAGTTACCAGAGTTTTTTCCAGGGGGGCGATCGCGTTTTTTTTATGACGATGATCCTGCTAAGTTTTGGTTAAAAGGCAGAAGCGGAATTCGTCTGACTTCGATTCTTACTCCAGCTACAAATGCAGCGGGATTTTTACTGCTGCTCTTGCCCTTATTTCCCAATAAATTTCCGTTAGTAAAGCAGATCAGTAAAGAAATTACCCTTTTGCTCCAGATGGTGATAGCGTCTCTCGGGATGTTTGTTGCTGCTCATGTTTTGCTATTTAAATTACATCTTCCTAGTCGCTATACTCAACATAGTCTGAGAGTGATCATGGTGCTAAGTGCTGGCATAGTTTTTATCATTCTGATTGATAGCGTATTTAAGTGGGCAACCCAGCCTAGTCAAAGCGGGTTTTCTGGGATTTTTTCTATACCTAACGTTTTGGCGATAGCAACTACTACGATAATTGCAGCAGCCTTACTATTATATCCTAGTTTTGTGGATGATTTTCCCATTACTGCGTATAAAGTCGGGGATACTCCATCCTTGTATAACTTTTTTCAACAACAACCGAAAGATAGCTTAATTGCTTCTCTGTCTCCAGAGATGAATAATATCCCCACCTTTGCTCAGCGTTCGGTTTTAGTAGCCAGTGAATATGCTATTCCTTACCACGTCGGATATTATTATAAATTTCGACAACGAACTCTAGATTTAATTGATGCCCAATATAGTGCTAATCTCTCCGTTGTTAAGGAATTTATTAAAACCTATGATATTGATTTTTGGGTATTAAACCCAATCGAGTTAAAGGCTGATGCTATTAAAGATCGCAAATGGTTGAAGCAGTATCAGCCAGCCGCTAATCATGCTATTCAACAACTTGAACAAGGGATAAAACCTGCTTTGGAACAAGTGATGGCATCCTGTTCGGTGTTTGAAACTAAGGGATTGGTGGTTTTGGAGGCGAAATGTATTGTTAGGGAGTAGGGAGTAGGGAGTAGGGAGTAGGGAGTAGGGAGTAGGGAGTAGGCAAGAGGCAAGAGGCAAAAGGCAAAAGGCAAGATGGAAACAATATTGTTTCCATCGGCTATTTTAAAAATGCTATATTACTTGATTAAATCACTGTCCCATAAATTGAATTAATAGCTAATCGTTACAATTTCCAATATAAAAAATTTTTTTTTTGAAATCTGTCAATAAATAAAAAAAATATTGACAAGTTTGTCGTAATTAGTAATCATAAATATCTCTAATTTTTCGATATAATTATCGGATAAAAAGCCGCGCTTGAGACCATCATTACAAGAGCGCGGCTTATTCCCCAAGTACATTGGAGCTAATTCCATGATGCCAAATAAACGCTCAAATGATCATGCTATCTATCTAAAATGTCGCGATAGCGTTACAATTTAAATTTTGTTTGTATCTTGTCTACCCAGGTGATTAGATTTTGATAAATTCATGCTAACATAGATTTATGTTGACACTTAATTACGAGTACAAGCTAGTCCCAACAAAGAAACAGACTGCAATCATTGAAGATATGTTGGCGGTCTGTAGAAAGGTATGGAATTACGCCTTAAGAGAGCGAAAAGACTGGCACGAAAGTAAGCGATGTTCGATTAATTACTGTTCGTTACAAAAAGAATATATAATTTCTGCAAATGAACCCTATCCTAGTTATCACTTACAAGCTGCTAATTTAACTAAAGCCAAAAAGACCAATCCTGAACTGAAAAGAACAAATGCTCAAGTTTTACAACAAGTTTTGAAGACTTTAGATCTAGCATTTAGAAATATGAAAGAACAGGAATATGGTTTTCCTCGGTTCAAAAATCTATACCGAATGCGGTCGTTTGTTTTTCCTCAATTTAAAACAAATCCAATAAATAATGAGTGGATTAAACTGCCTCAAATTGGATTAGTTAAACTGAGATTATCACGACCAATTCCAGATGGTTTTAAGATAAAGCAAGTTAGAATAGTTAGACGAGCTAGTGGTTATTTTGCAATGCTGTCTTTACAAAGTGAAGTCAGTGTTCCTGATACTCCACCACGGGGTCATCCGCTTGGGATTGATGTTGGGTTAGATAAGTTTTTAGCAACTTCTGATAATCAACTAATAGAGCGACCTAGATTTTTAAGCGAGATGCACGGTAAGCTGAAATTGCTACAACGCAGATTGAAGCTAAAGAAAAAAGGTTCCAAAAATAAACATAAACTAAATTGTAAAATAGCAAGACTTCATCAGAAAATATCAGATACCCGAAAAGATTTTCACTGTCTTGATGCAGTCGCTCATGGGGGAAACCCCCAAGACCGCGCTGCATCGCTTTAAGTTAGCAAATTATCTTTGTGACCAGGCTGGAATGATATTTGTTGTTGGCGAAGCCTGTCCGAAGGACATGGACTTAGATTTCAGAACTTGGGCAAAAGGAATGTTAGGTAAACATACCCTTGATGCGGGTTTTGGTCAGTTCTTTGATATCTTAGCTTGGGTTTGTTGGAAACGAGGCGTATATTTTGGCAAAGTTGATTACAGATATACTAGTCAAATTTGTCCAAATTGTGGTATAAATACAGGCAAAAAATATTTGTCTGAACGCATACACAAATGTCCTGAATGTCATTACGAAATTAACAGAGATGTTTCAGCTGCTCAAGTGATTTGTCAACGTGGTATCACTGCGGTCGGGCAGATCGTGGGAAAGAAAATTGACTGTGTAGGCGGGCTGTCGGGGGTTGATAACAACCTAGATAAGTGCTTAAGAAGCAGTAAACCCAAATTGTGAGGTTTGGGAATCCCCCGTTATAATCTTTGATTTAACGGGGGAGGATGTCAATACCAGCGATACTTAGATCGCCTGGCACAACTAGCAGGGAAGAAACCTACTCGCTCAAAATCCTATCCTCGTCCCCTAACTGACTTAGACCGAATTCTGATTCAACTGTACAGTAACTGGCAACTGGCCATGACACCAAAGGAATTCATCTCGAAATGGGAGGTCACTCGAGAAGACATGGCATTAATCTGCTCCCGCTCCATCGCAACAGTTAACAGCTGGTTTGCTGGAACTAAGCGCTATAAAGCTCCTGCTGCTGACGTGTTACGACATCTTGCTCTGATGGACTTTTTGTTGGAAAATTTCGATGCTATTCCCAGGGAGTTGTTGGAGCGATTATGTGGAAATAATCTTGAAGGTTATTCGCCCTAGGGATAGTCGTAAACAGGTAGACACCGTGGTGCGTTACGGGCAGCAACCTAACGCTGGCTATCGAGAAAATGAGGGCGAGCCCTTCCCTAACGCACCCTACGTAACTGTCCCGCTTGCGAGGGGATGACAAAATCCCCCCCTTACCAGATTTGATTCGACAAAAGGCTATAGACCATGGACTGGTGGGTAGCCCTGCCTGATAAATTGCTGATCCCATCTGTCAACCAGCGGTTATTGAGAAATTGCAGTATTTCTTATAAGTTATATAATTACTGCTAATTAATGATAGTCAAATTGTTATATTTTTCCATAAAAAAATGCCTTATTTAAGGTAAATGCAATATTGTATCACTAATTATTTATCACTACCCCAGTAGGCATTTGACAATAAGATGGGTTTACCCTGGGATTTGACAAGCTAATATTTATCCCCAGATAAGTGGGGAAAATTGGATTGATACCAAATCCGGTTATTATAGGCTGATTACAAAAAATACCCAAATCTTCTCTGGGCAAGGACTTTGTGTTTTTTTTTAAAATAGACTTGGTAAAGCGGATTTGGTATGAAAGATTAGTTTGATGTTGAATCGATCGCCTGTCAATCTCTAAATGTAAATTTTTATAACAAAATCCCCATTTATGCAACACAGGTAGATCAATACATGATATCTATATAAGTAGGTAATTATTACAAATTTCAAAAAATCCCTTGACAGAATAGGCTTTTTCGAGATAATCTGCATATATCTCGAAGGGCTTAGCATCTCAGATTTTTTAGAGTCATATGGGATATAACTATGGACTCATTCTGATTGGCAGCTCTTGGTAATGCTCCTAATCTGGAAATGGTCGATGTAAGAGGTATTCTTAAAAAGCCAGTGAGTCATACCACTGACTCGTCTACCCTTCTAGAAGGCTACGTCCACACAACCATAGGTGAGACGATCTCCATCACCGGCTCCTGATTATAGGAGCCATTGTCAGGTGCATCTCAAAGATGTAAATCTATAACTCAGGGAAGTGGAGGAGTGTTTTAGCCTTCAATGGTCGTAGTCATTGCAAAGTCTACCACAGTGTATCTGTGCGATTTACTGTGTTTTGCCTCGTTGCCATGTAGGTGGAGTAGTGCCAGATTTTCATACTAGAAAGACTCAGCCAGACTCAGTTTCGCAGGCCGGTTCTGGCTGCTGTCCTTCTAACATAGAGAATTCACACGGCTCTTAGAGAGCCGCTAAATTACTATGCTAACAGATCTCAATACTGATTTCAATGTGGAAGTTAGCCAGGTTGTTGCTACTGAAGCTGTAGCATCAAATATCCCTACACCTTCTGATAATGGCGGGCTACTTATCCCCCTGATCCAAGGTGGAGCAGCAGTGGCCGCAGTCATTGCCTTAACCGTTTACTCAAAAACAATTATCGAAGCGATAACCAAGTTAGTTAAAGAGGCAAAGGAAGATTGATCACTGGATAGCCTAAATTATTGATCAACTTGGGTTATCCTTGTTAATTTCCTTGAATCCCCAGATAGTTGTTTACACTATCTGGGAAATAGTTTTGGTTACTGACACTCAGCAATCAGCAATCAGCAATCAGCAATCAGCAATCAGTTAATGCGCTACGCGCACGCTACGCGAACAGCATTTGAATAAGCGATGCAGCGCGGTCTTGGGGAGGCAGTGCCGCCAAAGGGGGTCTCCCCCATGAGCAACTGCCGTGGTTTCCCCCATGAGCGACTGCATCAAGACAACCGGTAAGCATTGCTTTAATCTGAGTTAAGTCCCAGCGTCGTTCGCACAGCGTGGCCAAACGCGCCCCGCGTGGCCTTTTGGCCAAGGCCAAAGCCTGTGCCACGGCTGACGGCTGAAAGCTGACGGCTGAAAGCTGACCCCTGACCGCTGACCCCTGACCGCTGTCCCTTAAAAATCCCACATCACTGGATTATCATCTAAATGGTCTGTAACCAACCGTCCAATCTGATCAATGTCTTGTAGCTCATCAGCAGACAGCTTAACCTCAACGGCTTGAGCATTTTGAATAGCTTGGTCACTATTTCTCAATCCTGCGATCGCATTAGTTTGTGGCTGAGACATCAACCATGCCAGAGACAACTGAGCCAGGGTACACTGATGACGCTCTGCAATTGGTCGTAGCTGAGCTAATGCTTGCTGTGCTCGTTGATAGTTATCACCGTTGAACAACTTATTTTTGCTGCGATGATCCCCTTCTTCAAACGTGTGCTCTGGACCAAACTTGCCAGTTAATAATCCCTGAGCTAAGGAAGAATAGGCAATAATCGAGATATTGTGCTCTACACAGAAAGGCATAGCATCTTGCTCCACCTGACGCCAAAACAGAGAGTAGGGAGGCTGCAGGCTATCAATTCGTCCGTACTGAGAAGCTTCTGCTAACTGGCTGCGGGAAAAATTGGAGACTCCAATTGCCCGAATTTTGCCTTGCTCTTTCAAGGTATTGAGAGCGCTCATGGTTTCCTCAATTGGCACTACCTCACTTCCAAAGGTGCCAGAAGGCCAGTGAATCTGGTAGAGGTCGATATAATCTGTATTGAGGTTTTTCAAGGAACCCTCACAAGCCTCGATCACCTGGTCATATTTAAGATGATTCGGAAACACTTTGGTAGCATAAACCAGTTGGTCCCTTACCTCTGCTAGAGCCTGACCAACAATTTGTTCCGAGTGACCCTGCCCGTAAATTTCTGCAGTATCAACCGTAGTTATCCCCGCCTCAAATCCTGCTCGCAGCCCTTTAATGGTCTCAGCATCTTCAATGCCTACCCACATAGCTTTACCGGCCTGCCAAGTGCCCATGATAATCGGGGTGATTTTTACCTCCGAAGTGCCTAAGGCTCTGGTTTCCATCCTTAACTCCTTTAACTTTTTCGGCGTTACTTAATACTGGTCTGAACATGATATTACTTGATCCCGATCAACTCCAGTGATATTAGCAACTTGTTCAACATCCATCCCTGATTGCAACAGATTGACTACAATTTGTTTCACTTGTTGCTGGGCTTGTTCTTTTGCTTCCCGTTCCTGTTCTGTATCAGTCAGAAGCCAATTTCCCGAACCATCACACCAGCGTAACCAATTACGAGTTATCCCTGCATACTCTCCCCACCACAATCCCACACCTATGTCTAGTTCTGGAATCCAAATCTGGGGTGGCTCAGCTAAAATTCCTTGCTCTTGGTAACCAGCTCCGATTAATTTGAAAAACCGAATTTGGTTGGTATAGCGACTAAACACGACATAATAAGGTACCCGTAATCGTTGCTCATAGACTTCCCACTTGGAAGGAATAGTTTGATGGGTAGACTCACTGCTACTATTACTCGTTTTATTACTATCGTGTCGTTGAATATTATCACTATTTCCATCAACTATAGATACTTCAGATTCTTGCTCTAGGTTATCCCCCAAATCATCTTTAGCAGTTGTCGGTGACAGCAATTCCACAATTACAAAGGGATTAACTCCCTCTTGCCAAATTACATAGCTAGATCTAATATCAGTGCCTTCGTATAAACGGGGAACTCCTACTACTAAAAACCAATCCGGGCGTTTATACCATTGAGGATGGCGCACATCATAGTAAAGATTTAAATCTGTACCAATAAATACTTCCTCAGAAGGGTAATACTGACAACGAAAGGTACGACTTAATAATTCTGGTTGTAAATCGTGAAATTCGTCTGGCAAACCAGGTTCCTCCGGATTCTCACTCGGCAGATCATACATGGTAGGTAGCGTTTCTTTAGGAGAAGCAGGAGCTTCATTCTGGGGAATGAAGTTTTTAGTCATTTTTTTAAGGAATCGGGAATCGGGAATCGGGAATCGGGAATCGGGAATCGGGAATAGTAAATTTTGCGTAGGGTGCGTTAGGGGTGGGATCTCCCTGATTTTGCGCCTCTTCGCCAGCTTTGAAATAGCCCACCTCGTAACGCACCACTGGGTCAAATAGCAAAAATGAGATGCACCTGTAGGGAATAGGGAATAGTAGGAAATAAATCCGAGTATTTTTTGGTGTTATTATAAATCAGTGGTTAGGTCATTATCTATTTTGAAGAGTTAGCTTATTAGCTAGCAGTTATCACTCAAAATTATTTTGTTTCCTAACCCAAGCTCTAAACGCCCGTAACGTTGCTGTTTCGCCATCGACTAAACTTTGGTTAATAAACCTAGGAATAGCATTCAAAGGCATCCAAGGGAAGGTTGGGCTTTGATTTACTTGATTATAAATTAAAATCGGTTGTTGTAGCACAAAAACGTCTAATTTTTGTCCATTATAACGCCATAAGTCAGGGACACCAATCGCTGCATAAATGGGGCGCTTATCTAAAGAACCACTGGTGATATCGACTTCTAAGACTAAATCAGGGGGTGGGTCATGATCTAAATTAATGCTTTGCTTATGTCTTACCAATGGCTCATTTTGGAGATAGTAACAAGAGTCAGGTTCTGCCCCTTTTAACCGTGTTTCTCGCTTTAGAGTCAAGGAGCCAAAGGTTTTGATAGTTAGATTTAATTCATCAGCGATCGCACCAATCAAGCGTTCAATAAAGCGGTTATTATTTTCATGGGGACCTAAGGGAGTCATAATTTCTAATGTTCCGTCATCGTAAGCCAAGCGAGTGGAGCGATTTTCTCCTAATTCTGTGAGTAATTGCTCAAATATCTGCCAACTGACATTGTTGCAAATTACTCGGTGTTCAGCCAGTTCATAATTTCCTGTGATCATGGGATATGATTACCTCTTTAGGATTACTTTTATTTATAGCAGTGCTCAATTGCTTGAGGGACTTTTGTACTGATTTTTATGGAGTAGGGAGTAGGGAGTAGGGAGTAGGGAGTAGGGAGTAGGGAGTAGGGAGTAGGGAGGAGGGAGTAGGGAGTAGGGAGTAGGTAGTAG
>NZ_JAAHIG010000127.1:0-21391 GCF_010692305.1 Moorena sp. SIO4G3
CGACTGACAGCATAATTGATTGATCTTCATCGGTATGTTATCAGAGTTCCATATTGAGGTCACTTTGATAGTTTACGCGAGTTTCTGGCCCCCCTAATTTTCTCTCATCACAATGAATTAGCCCTGCTCCTGGGAGGGATTAGGGGTGGGTTCCGATTCCCGATTCCCGACCCGATTCCCAATTCCCTGTTCCGGATTCCCCGTTCCCCCGATAGAATAGAAGAGGAAAGACAAAAGAGATTTTATGGCTGGGAAAATTAAAAAGGGAGTATTGGTTCGGGCTATCCAAGCCCAGTTAGAGGGTAGCCTGGAAGCCAAAGCAAGTGACCCCCGCTTTTCCTCTTATCTGTTTGAAACCGATGGGGAAATTCTTGATATCAAGGGGGATTATGCCCTGGTCAAATTTGGTCGGGTACCCACCCCGAACATTTGGTTACGTATTGACCAGTTGGAAATCTCGTCTTGAAGAGTAGGGAGTAGGGGGTAGGGAGTAGGGAGTAGGGAGCGGTGCGACCCCGCGCTTTTTTAAAGCTAACCGTGAACGCGCAAGCCCTGGGAAATGGCGAGATGGAGAGAATTATCCCGAAAATTATTGTATATAATGTATATATAGATACATATTTAAGATACATATTTATACTTCCTAAGTAACGAAAGTACATACTCGCCCCAATGTTCACAAACCTACCCTTGTGAGCTTTGGCACCCATAGCCCCCTAAATACTCCAATTTTGGGGGAGTTCCAGCAAAAGCGATTGGCCGTAGGCCACGCGGGGCGCGATTAGCCCTTTGGGCTACGCTACGCGAACGCATTTCCACTCACCCCTTCCGATCATGGTACCTTATCCCAACTCCCCAATTGCTTGCCACGACAACCGTGTATCCGTAATCGGTGGTGGTAGAGTAGGGAGCACCCTTGTCCAACGGATTGCTGAGAAAAATCTGGCCGATGTCGTACTCCTGGATATTAAAGCAGGTATGCCCCAAGGCATTGCTCTCGATTTAATGGAGGCCAGGGGGATAGAAGGTCACGATTGCCAGATTATCGGAACTAATGACTATGCTGATACTGCTGGTTCCGATGTGGTGGTGATTACGGCAGGAAGTCCCCGGAAACCAGGAATGAGTCGGGATGACCTCCTACAGATCAATTCCAAAATTGTGGTGGAAGCGGCTAAAAATGCGATCGCAAAATCCCCAGATGCCATGTTAATCGTGGTCACCAATCCCCTCGATGTGATGACCTATCTAGCCTGGCAAGCTACTGACTTACCACCCCATCGGGTCATGGGCATGGCAGGGGTGTTGGATTCTACCCGATTCCGGACATTCATTGCCATGGAAAATGGTGTATCCGTTGCGGATGTGAATGCCGTAGTGCTCGGAGGCCATGGGGACTTAATGGTGCCACTACCACGCTACTCTACCGTTAGTGGTGTTCCCATCACCGAACTGATGACACCAGACCGGATAGAAGCCCTGATTGAACGGACTCGCCGAGGCGGAGCAGAAATTGTAGAACTGATGCGCACAGGCAGTGCTTATTTTGCCCCAGCATCCTCCGCCTGTTTGATGGTACAAGCAATTTTACACAACCAATCCCGCCAAATCACCGCAGCTGCCTACCTTCAGGGTGAATATGGTTTGGAAGATATTTTTATAGGAGTACCTACCCGATTGGGGTGTCGAGGCATCGAAAAAATTTTGGAATTAAAGTTGACAGATTATGAACTGTCCTCCCTCAAGATATCCGCTGAATCAGTTCGTGACAATATTAAGAAGGCACAAGGGATGCTGGGTCATTAAGAGAGTGTGGGGAGTGTGGGAAGTGTGGGAAGTGTGGGGAGATGGGGAGATGGGGAGATGGGGAAATGGGGAGCTTGGGAAGTTAGTCAAGTAACCAATTATCTGGATTGATAATCATCTTGACTAATCCACTAAGAATTTGATTGTAATTTCCGTAGAGTTCTCTGACTTCTTCGACGGTCAGATACTGACATTTCACTGCAAAGGTTAACCAAACTTGAGTCTCTGCTGCCTCTGCCTCACAATCATTGAGTTTAGCTACAAAAGCGGCTTTATATCTCCGTTTTCTCCAAGCTTCTGCGAGATTAGCACAGACTGAGCGAGAGGAACGACGAATTTGATCAGTTAGCGATGCAGCGCGGTCTTGGGGAGGCAGTGCGGTCTTGGGGGTTCCCCCCATGAGCAACTGCCGTGGTTTCCCCCACTCGCGCTTTGCATCAAGACAATGAATATTTTTCTTCAACTGGGAACTTTTTAGAATGTTCAAAAATTAGCATCGCTGTCTCAAATGCCAATTGATAAATAACCAAATCTTCATGAGTTCTAAAATACTTTTTCCCTTTTTCCTTTCCTGCTCCCATATTTCCGATCTTCTTTAATTGCCATCGCTCTTCTCTTCTGTCCTCTCCATCTTCCCACACTCCCCTATCTGATGACCAGTAACTTCCCACCCCTCCCACACTCCCCACCCTCCCCACACTTCCCACACTCCCCACCCTCCCCACACCCAGCGTTATAGATTATCAATTATTGGCGGCTATTATGTCTAATACCTTAAAAACTGGAGCAATTATCAAAGACCGCTATAAAATCTTAGGCGACTTAGGTCAAGGAACTTTTGGAAGGACCTATCTCGCTGAAGATGCTAATCGCTATCAAGAGCGTTGTGTACTTAAAGAATTTGCTCCCCAACTTCAAAACAACTATGAGTTACAAAAAGCTCAAGAATTATTTGAGCGAGAAGCTGGCATGTTATACCAGCTCAGACATAAGCAAATTCCTTGTTTTCGAGAGTTACTTAGAACCAGTATCGGTCGTAAAAATTATCTATTTTTAGTACAAGACTATGTCGAAGGGTTAACCTATCACCAGCTTTTAGTCCAAGGTCAAAAGTTTAGGGAAGCAGATGTGATTAAACTGCTCCAAGACATCTTGCCAGTTTTAGATTATATTCATTCTAAGCAGATCATTCATCGGGATATTTCTCCCGATAATCTGATTAAACGGAATTCTGACGGCAAGCCAGTATTAATTGACTTTGGTTGTGTCAAAGAAATGGTAACCACTGCCATTGTCCAATCAACCGGACACGTGATTGGTACTCAAGTGGGCAAACGGGGTTACTCCCCAGATGAACAGTTACGATATGGCAAAGCTGATGCCACTAGCGACCTTTACGCTTTAGCGGTAACTGCTTTAGTATTGCTAACCGGTAAACAGCCTCTAGACCTTTATGATAGTTATCACGCTACCTGGCTTTGGAAAGAGATAACTATTAGCCCCAGCTTCAAATCGGTGTTGACTAAAATGCTGGATAATCTTCCTAAACAACGGTATCAGTCAGCACAAGAGGTCAGTGAAGCGCTCTTAACCGTAATTCCCCAGCCGGTAAGTAGCCAGCAGCCAACTAAGCTACCAAATAATCTACCAAATAAACAACCAACTAAGCTACCAACTAAGCTACCAAATAAACAACCAAATACACTATTTACCCAGATCGCTACCTTAGTTGCTGCTCCTGGTCAAACTATTAAAACAACCTTCACTGCTGTGCTCAATCGCAAACAGCAATCCACTAACCGTGAACTAAAGTTTTTTGGTCTTTCTATGTCCATTGCTTTATTAGTAGTGTTTGGAACGGTAGCAGTAGCCAGAGGAGGGTTTCCTACACCAAAATTCCCGAAGATATCCTGGCAATTGCCCTCTATACCATCATTGCCTTCTCAATCATCTGTGAGTAACACCGAGCAGCAACGGCAAAAGCAAATCTATCAGCGTTGTCGAGATTTGAACATTGATCCAGGGAGTTTTTATCAGAACGTTGATCAATTTTTTTATAGTACATATCCCCAATTAAAAGGAAAGACTCTTTCCGATAAACAAGAGGATGTTCAATTCCGGCAAGCTTGGTATCAAATTGCTGAGGATTTACTGGATAATTTGGAACAAGAGGCTTATTTGAGTAATTAGATATTTTGGTTGGTTCATTTTGGATCAATCCTATCCCAAAGCGGCGAGTTTGCTATATTTATGTATAGCACTTGTTCCAGTATTTCTGTGGTAGTAGCGTTGTCAGCTACAAAATTTGGGTCTGTCATTATTGTATCTTGTTAGCAATACTCTGATTAATATAACAGCAGATGTGGGGTTTCTTTTGCCGGAAGCTAATTACCAATCACTAATCTTCAACCCTAAAGTTAAGTCGATAATTAATCGGTTCAGAAGCTTGAGAAACTACCACAAACTCATAGAAACCAGATGCTGGCAGCTCCCCGATCCAGTCGCGTTTGGTTGAGTCTTCTAATAGGGGGGTCGTCTTACGGCTCGGAGCATAAACGGAAAACAAGGCATTTACATCGGTAGCCAGTCTCACTTCCATGACTTGACCACCAGAAAGTTTAGCCGTAAACGCTTGTCCGTCTCCTGGCTGGAGGGTTCCATTGACTTGTTGAACTCCGCCAGCAGCAAACTGAATGCGCTGTAGGGATTTTCCTGATGTCAACGCTTGGATCGTATCCCCAACAATCCCTCGCCACACCTGACCAATAGACTTATTGATAAACTCCTGACCCCGCTGATCGGGAAACTTATGAAAGAATTTAGAATCTGCAATATCATAAGCTGCACGGCTAGAAAGGCGCACCTTATTCACTTCCTGCTTCCAGCCATTTAAATCTGCTGTCCCATAGCTTCCCAACCTTCTCCGTGCCGTCCGACTCAAATTTAGCAACTCAATCCGGGTCAATAGCTCAAATGCCAGTTTATCCCACTCTTCTCTTAACGGAGCATCCTGTGATCCATTGCCTAGCTGTCGTTTTTGTTGATTTGGGTACTTGTCCCAAAACGCCTCATTGACTAACTGAACGTAGAACTTTTCGTTAATCTCCAAATTGGCACGACGCTGATCTAGCAATTTCTTGCGGTTTTCCTCGTTCTTGGTAAACCAGTCGGGTGGCTTTATGTCCGGTTCGATGGGTGATTCGTTTGGTGAGGGTTCCCGCTCAGATATTGGGCGGAAGGTGAACCACCAATTGGTTGCCCAGAAGGTAAAGCCAAATACAGCAGCAGCTAAGACAGATACCAAAACCACCTTGCCAAGCCAGTCTAAAACGGTATTGTTCGTAAAAGTGGTTAATGGTCTTCCGGTAGCTGGCCTTGCTGGCTGGTTAACCGCTACTGGCTTGGAACCAGGGGCAACTGCTAAAGTCGGTTTAGTCTGAGGGGGTGATGGAGCTGATTGCGGGTCACTGGCAAATTGAAGGTGAGTGGTGAGGTCTCGCAGCACTTCTTTGGCATTTTGGTACCGTTCTCCTGGTCTCGGTTGAAGCATTTTATCGAGGATACGACCTAGGGTAGAGCTAAGGCTGATCTCTTGCCGCCAGTTCCAGGTCAGGGTATTGGGGTCAATTATCTGCTGGGGTTCCTGACCAGTCACTAATACTAATATAGTTGCCCCTAGAGCATAGAGGTCACTGTGGGGAAAAACACTTCCTCCTTGCATCTGCTCTGGGGGAGCATAGCCAACTTTACCCAACCGAGTTATTATCGGCTTATTTTGACCAGCCACCTTTGACCCTAGGAACTTCGATGCCACATTTGCTGCTACCTCTTTGACACCGCCAAAGTCAATCAGCACTGGTAAACCATCGGTACTGCGCAAAATCAGATTATCGGGAGAGATATCCCGATGAATCACCCTCATAAAATGGATATATTCCAAGACTGGCAGGATTTGGATTAGCAGTTGAGTCACTTCTGCTTCACTAAACCGGAGTCCCTGAGGTCGGCGAGCCTCCAGTAGAGCGCGGTAGGTTTGCCCCTCCACATAGTCCTGAACCAACAATAGGGTGCCTTTGTCCTGTTGTTGTACCTGAAACAACTCACGAAATTGAGGAATTTGAGGGTGTTGCAGTCGATAAAGAACTCCCGCTTCCCGCTCAAATAGTTCTTCTGCTTTTTGTAAGGCGTGGTTACCTTGAACTTGGGGGGCAAATTCTTTTAGCACACAAGGTTCATTAAAGCGGTTAAGGTCTTGAGCTAAATAGGTGCGTCCAAAACCTCCGTGTCCCAACTCCCGGACGATGCGGTAGCGACCACCCAGAATCTTCCCAGTGTCAAAGGTTTTGGCTAAGGATGGCAGCATCTCGCCACAAACCCGGCAAAACTTATTGCCATTGGGATTCTCATGTCCTTTACTACAATAGAGGGGCGTCATTCGATTTTGAATGTTGGATGTTGGATGTTGGATGTTAGATTTTTTCCCAGGGCTTGGTCCCGGAGACTTGACACAGTGGGTGCGATTCTGTGACCTGTTGACTCAGTAGTTGACTAAGCATAGGTAGATCAGCTACTGTGCTATATATATATATAAAGATATATAGCATTTCTAAAATAGGTGATATAGATTTTGGATTTTAATTTTGGATTTTAGTCAATAGGTAACAGGGAACAGCGGATCTGGGAAAAAATATTGTGTACCTCATAGCTATGAGAAGCACTATTATATATAACTATATATAACTAATTATTCCTGTTGAAGCGTTCCGCAACCTAATTCCTGAAATATGTCATCGACGTATAACCCGGTTTTAGCTGAGGTATAATAATTCGCTATGACTTGGTCTTGCTGGGCAGTTTTTTTCTGTAATATCTGTTTCAATTGCTCCAGTTTTTCTTGATCAACTAAGTCGGATTTATTTAAGGCAGTAATAATCACCCCTTTGGGATTGATGGATAAAAACAGATCGATATGATGAACAATGTGCTCAATGGTTTCAATGCGAGTTACATCAGCAACAATAATTGCACCCTGAGCTCCTTTTAAATATGTTGGTGAAATTCCCTTAAATTTAGTATGACCTTCTAAATCCCAAATCATCAATTTTAGATCCAGCAGTTCTGATCGGGTGTCATCCTTAAATTTTAGGATTTTGCGGGAAATTTTCACTCCAACTGTTGAAAGATATTGGTCGCTAAACACACCCTCCACAAATCGGCGGATTAGGCTAGTTTTGCCCACACCAAAGTCTCCAACTAGGCAAATTTTTCGATCAATAGTGGACATTGTTACTGGTTGCTGACAACTGGTTTGAACTCTCGGGGATTGTAAACAGTTGTTAAGAGATGGGCGTGGCTCCACATCTGAACAGGTTTACGGTATGATTTCTTCAGCGGACTTGAACACCTATTGATCACCGACCGTATGTTCCCAGACAGCAGTATAGTTTTAGCATTAGTGATCTATTGCAGTAGTTGGCTCACCTCCTGATTCCAGATTTAATAAACAAAGGAATAAAGTCCATAACTTGTTGTTATCTCCTGGCTCAACCAAAGGCGCTTTCAATTGGGTTTCTCGGTAAACTGATCAAATACGACACATCGATTTAACCACAGCGGTTGACTAGCATCAACATCTGGCGGTCGTTTGCCAACCCCACGCACTTGCAGTCGCTCTGGATCAATGCCTTGCTGAACAAGCACATTTTTTACCTTTTGGGCTCGTTTTTGAGCCAATCCCTGATTTTCGGTAAGTTTATCCCTAGGATCAGCGTAGCCGATTATCCTCAGGTGCTTTTGAGGATAGCGCTCCAGGAATTCCTTAATTAATCGGATTTTAGTGCCTATATCCTCTGGTTTCAACTTGGCTGAACCCAGATCAAAGTAGATCCGGCTGGTAAGGTCTAATCCTTGGAGTTGTAAATTGTTCTCGACCGACTTGACACCAGGAATGTTCTCAAAGGCTTGGATAATCTTAGGAAAATCCTGAGCATAAAGTACGGCTCCGTTTACTGTCACCCTGCCTTCTGTATAGTAGGCTAAAATTACTACCCCATCCATTTGATTCAAGGTGTTGCTCACCCGTTGGACTTGAGCTTTGGTTAACTCATGAGTATAGGGGAGTTCGATCACCTCAATTCGATTATCCAACTTTAATTTAGGAGCCGCAGCTTTGGCAATTTGCTCGACGTTTGAGCGCATAGCCTGATTCGGTAGCTGTCCAGCTAGCTTTAGTATCTGGCGATGGGCTTTAACTGTTAAACCATAATCAACCACTTCTGGGGCATAATAGGCGAGGGCAAGTTGAGTTTTTTGCTCAATGCGACGGTTTATTCTAGCCCTATGCTGATAAATTCCCCCAAATACAGCGATTAAACCCAGAAGCCCCAAGCCAAGCACCAATAAGCCTGGCGGTTTCTTGCCTTTTTTCCGATTTTCCTGAGTATCACGACGCCCTTGACTAACGGATTGATCTAATAAATTTTCTAAAATTCCCTTGACTCCCACCGGGATAGTTGTAGTATCCCCATCAAAAGACCTGATCGGTTTACCATAATGGGTAACAATAGTTTCTAGACTTTCCCGCAACTCATGAATGAATTGTTGGGTGGGTTCCCCTTCAACTACCACCGCCAGATAGCAATATCCCTCTACTTCCAGTATTATCTTGGATGTACCATAGTCAATAGCATCGATTTCTGCCACATCCCCAGACTGAGCGATACAGTCATTGACAAAGCTACGGATAGCGGTGAGCATCCCTGCTACCATATCTGACTCTAGATGCTGGCTGTCAGAGGGTTGTACCTCAGCAATCACTAAACCAGAGTCTTTATGAATCAAAAAGATAGCTCGCGCCCGAAACAGCATCACCTCCCGAAACAGCAGTTCCGCTTCAGAAACCCCCTGCACCTTAGCGCGAATCTTACGCATCATTCCTTCAATGCTGAGGGCGTTTTCCACCTTATCATTGATAGCTCGGATTTCTTCTGCTAAGTATTTGGAAATGGTACTGCCAATGACCGGATACAGAGCACGTACCATGGCGTCTCGCTCATGTCTAATCTGTTCCCGGATAGCTGCTGCCATTTCTGGTCCGATCGCTTTTCCAATCGCGTCTCGCTTAAGTGTAATCTGTTCCCGGATAGCTACTGCCATTTCTGGTGCGATCGCTTTTCCAATCGCGTCTCGCTTAAGTGTAATCTGTTCCCGGATAGCTACTGCCATTTCTGGTGCGATCGCTTTTCCAATCGCGTCTCGCTTAAGTGTAATCTGTTCCCGGATAGCTACTGCCATTTCTGGTGCGATCGCAAACCCAACTTCCTCTGGGCACTTCTCGATGCAGGAGGAAATAGCTATTGGAACTGCGGGAGCGATCGCTTCTCCCACACCCTCTTTATCCTGTTGAGTTCTGTGGCCAATGACTTCATCAATGATGGGAGTCAGGGAATCGGTCACCGAGGTACTGAACTGAGCTACCGTGAGATTCAGCAGCTTAGCCATCACTGGTAGCAATAGATTAATCAATTCTTGAGGTTGATCAATCTGATGCTCAAGCCTGCCTTGTCTTTGGGCTAGGGTTTCTATCTGGTCACGAAACTGTGACATTTCTGGAGATATCACCAGTTCTTGCAAAATCTCAGCCAAGGTGTCTAATTCCTCGGAGGTGTCCCGATCAGACTGTGATGCCAGGTCTTGGTTGCTTTCTGTGGCTTCGGATTGGACTAAATTCTCAGATAATACTGGATCTTCGGAATTTTGAGGCATTTGCCGCAGATGCTCCTTTGGTGTAGGAAGCTGTGGTGATGGGCTCTGATCTCGAAATACTTTCACACCGCACGATTGGGGTTGATCTCTTTCTATGGCATCAGCTCCTTGATTCTGAGCTAATGGTTCTTTCTCCTGAACCCTAGACGGGAGGCTGTTAATCCCATGGTCGATTTGAGGTTCAATAGCTGGAACCTCAAGGTCACCGGATGAATGGGATTGTTCAATAGTGTCTGCCTGATCAGAGGTGATCCCTTGCTGCTCAGAGTTACAGTGTTGGCTAGGTTGATCCGTCTGATCAATAATTTTGAGGTCAGCGAGTAAATTCAGCAAATCCTTCAACTCGTCTTCTGTGCTTGAATTGACCTCAATTGAGTCTGAAATAGAATTTTCCGGCTGATGCTTCTCAGCCGGATTTTGGTTTGAAAATGCCACTGGTGGCTATCCGTTACTATTTAACCTTTTGCAAAAATCAGCGAACGCACCTTGATTTAAAACTAATATCTAGAGAAAATCAAGTTAATTTTTGTCGCTGGCATTGCAGGACTGTGCCAAGTCTATTCCAAAGTCTGAGTTTGCTTGATTAACTGGAGATGCTCGTCATCATGATTATTATTAGTAGCAGTTTTATCAGTAACCGTAGCATTATGACCTTTGGTCTGTGGTAAACCAGAGAACCGATCACTAGCTTCTTTGAGTGCTGGAACCAATTCAGTCCCTTTGAGCCTCAAACCCAACTCTAACAACATGTCTCCGAGATCTGCTTTAGAGGCTTTGGCATCTTTGAACTGTGCAAATTTAGTTTCCAGCTCTGCCAAGATCTGCTTTCTGAGATTGATCACATCTTGCTGATGCTGTTCTTTAGTTTCCAAAAGTTCCTTCTTTAGGGAGCTTGACTGCTTGTAGACTGTCTCATCAAGCACCTCAATACTCTTAGAAAACTTTTTGTTGAGCAGCTCAACCCGCTCCTGAATCTCATTCCTCTCTTCGGCTGCAGTTAAACTAAGATTACTTATTTTTTTTTCGAGGGAATCTACCGCAGCAGCTATTTCTTTCGACAGAGTCGTTTTGATCTGCTCAACGCGATCGCGTATTTCCTGCTGCCACATGGATAAGTCAGACTCTATCTTCGTGAAGCGAGTATCATACTCTCGCAGCTTAGAACCTATTATTATATCACGTATCTTCTCAAGATTTCCCAGTCTTTCCCGCATTTCTGCTTTATTGATTCCATCCATGGCAATAAAACTCAAATAAACAATAAACAATGAACCATAAACAATTACCAGCTTGCCTTGAATTCAAGGAGCGTGCCATTTATCTTATCAATCAGATGCTGCTGTGAACCGGAACCCTTGTGTGTTAAACATCTTGAGCCGCATCACTAACCAGACAAAATACCTAAAACCTATTACTATTAGCTTACAGCCAAGACTTTTAATCCTCTGCACCAAGGATTTCGCCTTGACCGAGTAGGGGGTTGGTAAGGGCAAACTGGAAGCTTGTGGGATTTATGCATGGGGATAAAAGTTCTCTGTTATATCAAGTCCAGTTGAATATCCATCAATCTTGAAGATTGATCGGGAGATAGGCATATCGCCAGATCAGGCAGATTTTTATGAGATTTTGAATCAAAATCCCCGTTGATACCATATCAACGGGGATTGCTTACTCTTCGCTTTCGATTTCGGCTAAAGATTTCCAGCCTGCTTGCCACAAGCCAGGATCTTTAAGCTGTTTAGCATTTAGCCAAAAACGGACATTCGGGTCACAAGAAGCCACCATTTCAGCAAACACCCACTTTCCTTGGTTTTTACGATTGACCACTTGGAAATGCCGCCAGCCCCAAGTTTTCTGTTTAGCTGTCCATTTTGAACCCACAAGATGAGGGAATTTTTGTTTTTGAGCCATTTCCTCTATGGTCTGATCATCAAGCTTGAGCGTGGTGAGTGCGTTCGTAGGGAAAAAATTTTCTTTCTTTGTTGGTTATACGTAAAAGTTATACCTAGAAGATTGAGACTGTGACACATTGCACTCACACTGGGTTTTCAGAATTGACCCAAGGAGCGACAATCCCTGCGATTCTCCTTTGGAGACACTACGTGAACCCATAATTCTTGATAAAAGTTTCTCTAGTTCTACTCAAAACATATTACTCACACCAGCAGACAGATAGTTTAAATCTGTTGCAGACCCACAAAGTCTGTCTGGTTCTATTTTCACACTGAGTAGTCAAAACTTAGCACTACGAAGAGAGTTTACGCTTTGCCAGTAGACGTGCGGCTAGGATACCGCCGATAAAACCAAATAAATGTCCTTGCCAAGATACATGGGGCTGTGAGGGTAAGACACCCCAAACTAAACCACCATAGAGGAAGCCGACTAGAATTGATAGAAAAATTGAGGGTAGGTTTCTTTCAAAGAAGCCTCTAAATAGCAGAAAACCTAGATAGCCAAAGATCAGCACACTTGCCCCAATGTGAACTGAATTGGGAGCGCCCAACAACCAAACCCCAAGACCACCAACCAGCATGGTGATGGTGGTAACGACGAAAAAGTCGCTAGTTTCTTGCAACATTACAAACCAGCCTAGGACAAGAAAAGGTATAGTGTTGGAAATCAGATGAGAAAAACCGCCGTGGAGAAAAGGGGCAAATAAAATACCCCGCAACCCAATCGGGTTACGGGGGAGGATGCCATATAGATCAAGTTTCCTTCCAAAAACGAATATATCCACCAGCTCTACAATCCACATCAGAGCGACCCATCCACCGAGGATGATTGCCTGAGTTTGTAACTCACTGGTTATTGATTTTCTTTCCTGCCTAGTCATGGTTGATCAGTTTATGGTGAAAAATAGTATCGAAACCAATAGACAAATAGCGACATTGGCTTACTTCGCAGGTCTTGAGCCATGTCTACACATTAACGTAATTCAATAATGACTAATAATTATAGATAGTTAGAGGTTCTATCGCCTCTGCTAGGTCAAATCCAAATACCCGGGAATAAAAATACAACTCCCCTTCGAGAGTCCGTTTAATCGTTTCTGCTTTACGAAAACCGTGTTGCTCCCCTTCATAGGTGACATAGGCTACAGGTAACCCCTTAGCCTTCAAAGCTGCCACCATCATTTCTGCTTGACTAGGAGGAACTACCTTGTCTTCTAGCCCCTGGAAGAAAATTACAGGACACGACAGTTGGTCTGTGAAATGAATAGGCGATCGCTGTTGATATAAATGTTTACGTTCTGGATAAGGACCGATCAAGCCATCTAGATACCGGGATTCAAATTTGTGGGTATCCTTGGCTAGTACCTCCAAATCACTGATACCGTAGTAGCTAGCGCCAGCTTTAAACACATCTCGGAATGTCAGAGCAGCTAGAGTTGTATACCCCCCAGCACTCCCCCCAGCAATGGCCAGTCGCTCACCATCAACTAGTCCTTGCTCAGCTAGGTATTGCGCGCCATTGGTGCAGTCATCAACATCTACAATCCCCCAGTTGTTTTTCAGGCGCTGACGATAGTCCCGCCCATAGCCAGTACTCCCACCATAGTTGACATCTAGCATGGCAAAACCACGAGAGGTCCAGTATTGAATTTTTAGGTTAAACGCACTGGAAGTCGCTGCCGTAGGTCCACCGTGGCTTTTAACAATTAGGGGTGGTTTTTCGGACTTTGGTGCGGTGTAGTCTTGGTTTTGTGGTGGGTAGAAGAAACCATAGGCGGTCAGTCCATTAGTTGTCGGAAATGCGATCGCTTGAGGCCGCGATAGATAGCCAGTATCGATAGCTAACTCACTCGACTTCCTCAATACATTGATTTGTCCATTTGTCAAGTCCAACTGAACAATAGCGCTTGCTTCTGTTACAGAACCAGCGATAAAAACCGCTTGATTATCAGCTACCTTTAGGTCGGAAATACTGGTGTATGGTGTAGCAATGTCCGACCGCTGCTTCGTTTTTAGGTCAATACTAGCTAAATGCCAGTTTCCTGCCTGAGTATAGGTACATATGATTCGATTCGCACCATCGAAGCCATAAGTAGACATCCCAAAGACCCATTGGGGTAGTCCAAACTCGGCTTCCATTTCACACAGGGGTTCGATTTCCCCTTGGGTTGGTTGCCAGCGGTAGAGATTCCACCAATTAGTGCGATCGCAAACAAAGTAAAGCACACCATCTGGTGACCACTCTGGCTGAAATACCGACTCATCTACCCCACCAGCAATAGCCTCTGCAACACCTATAGAACCATCGGTTAAGATTGGAGCTACCCAGAGTTGAGTACCATCCCAGGGCATATTGGGATGATTCCAGCTTAGCCACGCCAGTTTAGAGCAATCGGGACTTAGGCGCGGCGAGGAGTAAAAGTCACAGCCAGAGGCTAGCACTTGAATATCTTCACCGTTTTCTAGGCTGATGCTAACCAAGGTATTTACTGGTTCCCCATCCACTGTGTGGTTTTCTCGCACACAGATTATACGTCCCCGTTGCTGGTCAATTACCCCATCACCATAGCGCCAGTTAGCTATAGGGGTTAGGGGTTGGGGTTTGGAGCTTGGGGTTTGTTGGTACAGACGTTGGTCAGCAAAATTAGAGAAGTAAATTGTGCCATCCTTAACAGCAAAAGCAGCACCACCATACTCGTTAATCCGAGTCCGAGCATTGAAGGGCTCGGGAGTCATATCAACACTTTTGCCATCAGGGGTGCGTCGCACGATTACATTGCGTCCAGCTTCTGCAGGTCGCCCTTCAATCCAGTAAACATCCTTTTGATCAAGGGCAATGCTGCCCAACCGAACGCTGCCTTGAACAATCATGTCAGCGCTAATAGGGGATTTCCAGGCACCATAGGGGGCAAGGTGTGCTGGTTGGGTCATGGAAAAACTGCTGTAATTGCCTCTAACTTGCTTGGGCTCTATCTACTATCATAACCTGACTACGTGTCCATGGTTAGCGTTAAAGTAGGGATTCCCGTACATTTACCCAAATCGGGCTTGCTTAAATGCATCCAATTGCGCTAAAAGAGTATAGAGGGGCTTCCTTGCCGTACAAAACTCTACAGATCGGCGCATTACCGCAAAGGGGAAGCATTGTAGTTCAGGTATTCGCAAAAGCCAATCTAACAACAGAATTGATTTAGAGATTTTAGAGTATGACTCAAACAGTTACTCACCCCATGGTGAAGTTGCAACGCCATGTGCGTTCACTGGCGGAATCCAAAATTATTAAACCCAGTGACAGCCTTTGGAAAATTGCCCTGCTCTATGGCGACGAATGGTCCCACTGGAAACAGGAACTGACTGAATTCGGGTTTACCATGCAAGACCCGATCAGTGACTTACTAGCTGTGGAAGCCTGGGACGAAGAATGATCTGATCCAATTTGAGGTTAAATACTTATCTATCTCATCAGGTGCGACCCTAGACCGCGAGCAATCCCTCGCGGCCTAGGAAGCGCGCACCTATTTGTTCGTAAGAATGAAAATTGAGAATTGAAAGTTGTCAGTGGTTAATTTGCTATTGACAATTAGCTATTAACAATTAAAAATCAACAATTTTCAAAAGGCGATCAACGGTGATCAACCATTTTGAGAAGTAATTAACCGGACTTGATATGACTTCTTTCGCTTCCGTTTGGCGTCCACGCTTCAATCGGTGGAGCTTGGTCATGGATGAGGAATACCTGCCGGTAGGGTGAGTATATACTTTCTTTATTCCCTGATTTTCCTGATCCTAATCACTAGTGACCGCCAAATTATCCCCGTTAAATTTCTGCTCATATTGATTAACGCCGACTCCTAAATACAAGCAACCAAAGCCTGCATCAGTTCTTTTGCCGTTTGGTAGCGATCGCAAGCCCTTGGTTGACAAACCCGCTCAATCACTTTCCTTAATTGGGGAGTAACAGTGGGAACGCCTGATACATCAAACCGATATCCTGAACTACGCCTTTGATAATATTTTAGAGGCGCTTCCCCGGTGAGCAGAAAGATTAAAGTTGGGCCAATGGCGTAAAGATCCGATTGAGTGCAAGGCTGACCTCGGTCTTGTTCAGGAGCACTATATCCCTCCGCTCCAATCCGTGTACCTGGTATAGTGCCAATTTCTTTAACAGCACCGAAATCCAACATGACAATTCGGTTATCTCGATGGCGCACCATCAAATTCGCCGGCTTAACGTCTCGGTGGATTAGAGGCGGCTGCCGATCGTGGATGTAGTCTAAGATATCGCAAGTTTGAATCATCCACTCTACTGCCTGGGGCAAGATAACTGGTCCAGTGCTCAAGACACGTTTTTCTAAATCTTCACCGTGAATCAGAGCCATTGCTAAGTATTTTTTACCCCCTTCCACAAAAAAGTCGTAATACTGGGGAATTCCGGGATGATTCAGGGTTTTCAGGGTGCGAGCCTCTCGTTCAAACAGTTCTTGAGCCTTGGAAATTTGAGCCATGTCAGCATTCATTTCCTTGAGTACTAGTAGGAGTGGGTATCCATCTTTGCTGTTAACTTTGTCCCAGGCAAGATAAGTGGTTCCCATTCCCCCCTGTCCCAAGGTTCGCAAAACATGGTAGTTGCGAATGACTCGCTCGACTGGCACCAAGGGTTGACCACAGTGAATACAGAACAAATTGCCTGGTGCATTGCCTTGGTGTTGGCATGGCTTAGTAGTCTCAGCCAAGGGCTTGGGTGCTAGGGCAGGTAGTTGCTGGGTTTGAACTTGGAATTGCAGCAGTGGACCTTTCTGGGCTAGCTGAATCAGAGCCTTTTCCGGCAGCACCCCCTGGGAAACCAAGACACCATTTAGGAAGGTGCCATTGGCACCCTGATTGACCAACTGCCACATCGGACCCGATGGGGAAGCACTAGCCCTGAGTTCCAGGTGATGTCGTGACACGATTGGGTCATCGACAATCACATCATTATCAGGAGCACGACCAATGCGAATCGTAGATTTGCTCTGAAAGCTCCACTGCTGCACTGGAGTGGGGCTTAACGGATCTAAGAGGGTCAGTGTGACCATAGTCAGTTGTCCTTTGTCCAAAGTCCTTTGTCCTTTGTCCTTTGTCGGTTTTATCCTTTGTCGGTTTTGTCCTTTGTCGGTTTTATCCTTTGTCGGTTTTGTCCTTTGTCGGTTTTGTCCTTTGTCGGTTTTGTCCTTTGTCCAAAGTGACTAACCAGAATATACTGGCAGCTACTAATGACATACAAGTAACGACTGTCATGACTAATGACAAACAACTAATAACCTAATGACTAATAACAAACAACTAATGACTAATGACTAACTAAGTAGCTGGACGTATTAACTTTTGTAAAATTGCCAAAAGTCCTTCTGTTCGGGTGATTCCCTGTTGCCTCAACCCTATTGCAACAGTTAATTTTACTTTTTTCCGACTACTTAATGACTCATGACAAACAACTAATGACCTAATTTAATCTTGGTTGAGCCAAGTTTGGTCGCACCTTCACGCGAACTAGGATTAGTGTAATGTTGTCGTGACCATTATGCTCATTTGCCAGCTCAATCAAGTTAGCCAGACCCTGATCGAGGCTAGCTCGGGAACTGAGTAAAGGTGCTAAGTGAGTTTGCCAGTGATTTTCCAACAGGTCATTATCTGACAAACCATCAGAACAAAGTAAGAATATACTATCTTCTGCGATATCTATGAATTGCACATCGGGATTTAGGAATTGCTCACTACGCGGTCCAAGGGCTTGAGTTAGTTGATAGGCATCAGGGCGAGAGTAAGCGAGCTCTGGATCTACTCCGTGCTGGATTTCTCGTTGACCCACCTCGTGGTCTATAGTGATTTGCTCTAAGCCTCGTTTCCGAGTTAGCCGATAGACCCGACTATCTCCGACATGGACAATCCCTACCTTGGTATTTTCAATCAACATCATGACTAGAGTCGTACCCATTCGACCACTGCCAGAGCGAGCATTTTCTTGGTTGATATCGAAAATCGCTTGATTTGTTACATAGACGGATTTCCTGAGACTATCTTCTGTGGGAAACTGGTCTTGCCAATTTTCTTTAAAGTAATTCTGGAGTACTTCTACTGCCATAGAACTGGCTACTTCCCCAGCCGCATGCCCTCCCATGCCATCGCAGAGAATATATAAACCACGAGCTTGTATAGTTCGACCAATAGGATTTTCCTGCTTTTTGACTTGGGTCTGGATGCCAAAACAATCCTCATTATGATCTCTTTGATGACCAATGTCTGTAATACCGAGATCATCAAGACTCTGCAAGCTCATTGGCAACAGTACCGTTGGCATTTCATCCCCTTGTTGCTCTTTTGCGGATAGATCAGATAATAATTCTTCGCTATCAGGAGGTTCAGTGTCTGCCCTTGCCATTTCTGAGAGTACAGCCTCAGTTAATTGCATACCGGAGTCGTATAGGTCATATTCTTGTTCGTCAGCAATCCCTTGCAGATGCGATCGCAATTCCTCAATAGTTTCAATTTCTTTAGTACACAACTGCCGGACAACCGTTGACAAGGAGGTAAATTGGGTTCGCTGGGACTGGTTAAATAATCGTTGCCACAGTTGTCCCAAATCCTCTAGGCTTAGGGGATTTTCCTCCCTTTCGAGATAGAGACGCTCCAAACCTAGTGCTTGGTCTTCATCCACCCGGAGATTCGTCAGTTCCAACAAACTCTGACGACAATGCCAAGGCTCTAGAGCTTGCCAAAGCTTTGCCATTTCATCGAGCCAGTATAAAATTTGCAGTTTAGAAAACTCTTCAGAACCCCACAAATTACTCAGTAACTGCCATTCTGAACGGTTTTCTAGCAGGATTATCACCTTACCATTTTGCTGCCAAACATCATGAATTTCTGGCACGCTAGGGTAACATAAGTCCTTAAGAGCCAAATAGGGTTTAGCACTTTGTGGGATATCTAGGACTTTCCAAACGTCTACGTTTTCTTTCGAGGAAGGTTTTGGCTGCTCTAGAGTTGTCGATAGATCAAATTTCTCTGGAGACAATTTTGTTTGAGTAATCAGGGCTTCTAGGGGAGACTTTTGTAACGGTTGGCAGTCCAAAACTTTTACAAAGATACTATAGTCTGTTGTCTTACTTTCCTCTATCTGATATCTGATTTTCTCAGGTTCTAGTACTCTGTAACGCTTACCCTGGTCTAGATAGACAATTGTTGCTGTCTGAGAAGTTGGGTTTTCGAGATTAGGAATTGACCAGGTCGAAGCTTCAGTAGATTGAGGTTTCTCCTCTATTGGCGTAATCTCTAGTAATGGCTCCTCCCCAGATTCTAGTTCCACTTGATCTGAGCCACTGCTGTTGTTTATTGATGCTTCATCAGCCAACAGTGTTGATGCTTGGGATAAGGTAGCATCATCCCCTGACTCAATTAGTATAGTATCCGATGCAGTTAGCCACTCTTGTGTTGTTTCTAGGGATGATTCTGCCTGGGTTAGTGCCCTCTCGGTCTGGTCAGACTGTGGTTGTGACACTGCTACTGGGGTAGCCTGCTCAGCTGAGCAGTCTGACACCTCAACCGGGGTTTGAGGAGAATCCTGGAGGGACGTTGGCGAATTTTGCTGCTTAGAAATAATTGCCCTCCAAACCGTTCCTGTGAAGGCACCGCAGTTGTGACAAGTTTCAGCATTTAGCGGCACTTGGGTAGCGCATTCAGGACAACTTTTATCGGTTAGGGAAGTTCCACATCGTTGACAAAACTTGTTGGTATTTGGGTTCTCGAACTGACACTGGGGACAAACTAACATAATGGAACTTCCTTAATCCTTAAATTCCGCGCTTTGGTGGGTAACTTTTAAGAGTTAATCTAACTGCCATCTAGTTGGCCAGGCTGTCATCTATGATGGCAGCTTTTAGCAGCATAGCCTGATTCCAATTTTTACGCTCTCGTGCCATGTCATGCTATAATCAGAGAAATTTTTTAAGTAACTATTTTTTTTCTAGGCTACACCCTATAGTTTAACCAGGGAGCAGAGGGTGAGGGCAAGCAAACGGCAAACTAGCTCTATTATCGGTCCGTTCTGGCAAAGCCTCTCCTCTTACTACAGCCAACAGCTGAAGCAGCTATATACAAAAGTTTAAACTTTTATTCCGGTAGGGGCGAAAAATATCTTGTATCTATCTAAGTAGAGGGCTACTCTCAGGTCAATCTGGGCAAGCTTTTGTTGATGAACATTAAACTAGCTTTAATCATTGCTGTCATCTTCGGGGCAACTATACCAATTGCTCTTCATCTATCATCTGCGGAACAGGTCAGCATATCCCTAAAAACTAATGATAACTCTAGTAAGAGAATTCAACATCAACAAGCCAAAACAAAAGTGCTTGAGTTAATGTTAAAAACCAAGACCTGTGTAGAGTGTGATCTCATCGGTATTGATTTGAGTGGACTTGACTTAAGTGGAGTTGACTTTAGCCGAGCTGACTTTAGCCAAGCTAACTTATCGGATACTAACCTAGAGAAGGCTAAACTCAAAGATGCTAAACTAATTGGTGCTCGTTTAGAAAACGCCAAGTTAACCTCTGCTGACTTAGATGGCGCTGACTTTAAAGATACTAACTTAAAAGGTGCTGATCTTAGTGATGCTACTCTTCTCAATATCCGATTGGCTAATGCTGATTTAAGTGCTGCTATTCTTAATCGTACGGAGCTTCGAGAAGCTGACTTGACTGGTGCCAATATGGAGCATGCTGACTTGAGTCATGCTAGTATTTATGGTGCAATTTTGAGGGAGGCTAATCTCACTGGGGCTAACCTTTATAAAGCCAATTTGCGTTACGCCAATTTGCAAGATGCGGTATTAAAGGGCACTAATCTAAAAGGCGCTGATTTACAATTTGCGGTTATGCCTGATGGCAAAACTGTTTATGGAACGGATGATTACTAATCTCTGGGAAAAAAAATTAGGCGTTGCGTCAATCTTGGAATGAATACGAGTAGAGTGGGCATCCTGCCCGCCGGAAAATATATTGAAACTGGCAAGATGCCAGTTCCACCGAAAATATATTGAAACTGGCAAGATGCCAGTTCCACCGAAAATATATTGAAACTGGCAAGATGCCAGTGTCTTGATGCAGTCGCTCATGGGGGAAACCACGGCAGTTGCTCATGGGGGGAACCCCCAAGACCGCACTGCCTCCCCAAGACCGCGCTGCATCGCTTCCACGCCTGATGTGCCTAGGTCAAGCGCACCTAAAAACGCTTAAAATCATTCCATTATTAAGCAACGCCAAAAATTAGGCTGCTCCTGGATTAAGTCGCCTCATTTCCCAAGTAGTGTAGGTACCAATCGGACTCCAAATCATGTAGGGAAGTAGCAGCAAGAACGCTACGAGAGATACAGGATAAATTAGTAAAGCCAGGATAATACTTAATAAGGCACCTGTGCCACCAATAATGGTGCCAACGGTGAGGCTACGAAACAGGAACATGACTGGTGTATAAGCCATGGTGATGATTTCTAGTAGTAGATATAAACCCATCAACAACCAGGTGCTTCGGCTACCTGGGTCATTTTCCCAAACTATATAGGCTGACCAACCACCGCAAATAAAGATAGTTATCCAGATCAGGGGAATTGCTCCCTCGAAGGTGAGCCATTGCGGACGACGTAAGCGATAGAACCATCTGACTCCTTCGGGTCTGGTGATTAAGTTACCAGCGAATGCTACTAGCAGGGTTACCGCTGCAATTACCATCCAAGATTTAATCATGATTTTGGCCTTGCTCCTAATATCAAGTCTGGGGGTGGGGAGATGGGGAGATGGGGAGAGGGGGAGATGGGGAGATGGGGAGATGGGGAGATGGGG
>NZ_JAAHIG010000128.1:0-21269 GCF_010692305.1 Moorena sp. SIO4G3
GAGTATTCACAAATTAGGGAGGAGGGAGTAGGGAGTAGGGAGTAGGGAGTAGGGAGTAGGGAGTAGGGAATCGGGAATCGGGAATCGGGAATCGGGAATCGGGAATCGGGAATTTAGAATTTAGAATTAAGAATTGGAAATCGGGAATCGGGAATCGGGAATTAAGAATTAAGAATTAAGAATTAAAAATTAAAAATTGGTAATGCGCGAATTAAGAATTAAGAATTAAGAATTAAGAATTGGGAATCGGGAATCGGGAACATAAATATGTCTGGCAAGGCAGATTTATGGGTATAGTTCCGCCCCCCTAGCCCCCCAATTCTGGGGGGAATAAAATTATCAAAGTCCCCCAAAGTTGGGGGATTTAGGGGGCTTTACCAAAACCAGACGATCCCGCATTCATACTTCAATTCAGCAACGCCTTAACCTTTACTTCGACTCCTATAACTTTCAACTTTCAACTCCTAACTTTAAACCTTCAACCTATTTTCAACTTATATTCAACGGATTAACATCAATAGTCAAGCTAATATCTGGAGGACACATATCCTGCAATTCACGCCAATTTAGTAACTTTGCGGGCACAGTAGGAGGAAACTTCAGCAAAATCTGCCATCGATAGCGACGAGCAACGCGAATTACACTAGCTGGTGCTGGTCCTAGGATATCGTACTCGGCTTCAGGAGTATCTAACCTGTCGGCTAAATCCTCTGCTACCTTCTCCACCGCCACAGGATCCAATCCACTTATGCGCAACAGAATCAAATCACCATAAGGGGGATAGTTCAGTGCTGCCCGTTGTTCCAATTCGTCCGATATAAACGACTGATAATTATGAGTTTTGACAGCCTGAATCACAGGATGCTCTGGGGAATAAGTTTGAATAATCACCTGACCAGGGTCATCCCCACGACCGGCACGACCTGCCACCTGAGTTAAGGTTTGGAATGCCCGCTCGGATGCTCGATAGTCTGACAAATACAGTAGTCCATCTGCTGCTACCACTCCCACCAGTGTCACCTGAGCCAGATCTAATCCTTTGGTGAGCATTTGGGTTCCCACCAACAAGTCAGCTTCCCGATTAGCGAATTGAGTTAACAAAGTGCGATGAGCATTCTTGGTACGAGTGGTATCACTGTCAAATCGGATAATTCGCAACTCTGGAAACAGCTTCGCCAAATCTTGAACAACCCGCTGAGTACCACTACCGAAAAATTTCAGGTAGGGAGAACTACATTCTGGACAACTACGGGGATGGAGTTGTCCGAAATTGCAATAGTGGCACCGCAATACTTGAGTAGCGCCTTCATGAGTATAGTGATAGGACAAGGAAACATCACAGTTAGGGCACTCCAACACATGACCACAACTACGACAAGACACAAAGGTACTGTGTCCCCTGCGGGGGATAAATAAAATTCCTTGTTTCTCTTGTTCCTTTAGTCGTCTCAAGCGGTCTTGGAGAGAACGGCTAAAAATTGACCGATTCCCAGCTTGTAACTCCTGCCTCATATCCACAATTTCCACCGGTGGCAGGGGTCTTGATTGAATCCGTTCCGGTAGAGATAAGTAATGAGTGCTAAGTTCTGGATGCTGAGGAGGTGAACAGGTGAAGGGTTGAACCTCAGGAGCTGAAGAGGTCAGGGCATTAATGTCACTACCGATCTGACCATCTCTCGCTCCCCCCATCACCTTAAGACTGACCCAGCTTTCCACCGAAGGAGTAGCTGAACCTAAAATAAGGGGACAATTTTCTAATTCTGCTCGCCACTGAGCAACGGTGCGAGCGTGGTAGGTAGGAATGGGTTGGTCTTGCTTGAAGCTGGAATCGTGTTCTTCATCTAAAACGATTAATCCCAACTGGGGCAAAGGGGCAAAAACAGCAGAACGAGTGCCAATCACCACTTGTGGTTCACCTGGGATCATCTGTCGCCAGGTATCATAGCGCTCCCCTTTATTCAAGGCACTGTGGTAAACCCGAACTTTGTCACCAAAGCGAGCCCGGAAACGGTCAGTAATTTGAGGAGTTAAGCCAATTTCCGGCACCAACACCAAAGCGGATTTCCCTTGCGCTAGGATTGGTGCGATCGCTTGTAGATAGACCTCCGTTTTTCCAGACCCAGTCACCCCATGCAACAGCACTTGGGCAAAGCCATCGAGATTATTAATCAGGTCTAATGCACGGGATTGGGCATTTGTCAAGTTTTTCGGGGCATCTGTAGCCATGGTTGGTGAAGTCGCACTGCGCAAGACTTCCCTAGGCTCAATCACCACATATCCCTTATCTTCCCATGAATTTATAGTTGAGGAACTAACATTACAAATTTGTGATAGTTCACTCAACCACAAATCCCCCCCACGACGGCGTAGCACCTCCAATACTTCCCGTTGCCGTCGAGTCAGATCAGACCGATTGAGATTAGCCACCAGAGTCACAGCTTTCTTGAGCTTAGGACGAGTTGGCTTAGGAGCTTCCAGATAACTTTCCACCCAACCTCGCTTGAGCAAGTGACGTAACCCTGCTTTAGCACCCTTTACCTGACGTTGGAGGTATTGCCAGCTGTAATCTCCATTGGGTTTAGCCTGGAGAATCTCCAAAATCTTACTTGCGGCTGAATTATTGACAAAGACATGAGCCTCTTTAGGCAAGACCGAGGAATTGAGGCGAATTCGACGCTGCGATCGCCCTAACAGTCCTGGAGGTAAAGCAGACCGAATCACTTGGATTAGAGGGGTGCAGTAGTACTGAGCCACCCGCTCTAACAGTTGGCAGTAGGAACTGGGAAAGAAACCGGGACTGATCACCTCCTCTACGTCCTTAATTTTCTCCAGTGGTAAGTTTGGGGGTGGAGAGTCTACAATCCGAATAGCGATCGCTCCTAGCTGTTGAGTCCCGAATGACACACTCAGAACATCTCCAGGATTGATTGATACATCCAATGAATTACGATAAGTATATATACCTTGAACTCCTGGACAATCTACTAGGACTTCAACCCACTTTTCTTGGCCACCACCAGAAAAGTAAAGTGCTCTAGGTTCAGCTAACAGTAGACCTAAAGGAGGATTAGACATAGGGCAGCTTTGGTTTGGGAAGGCTCCTATTCTATCACTATTGATAGATAGGAAAATTCTAAAATATGTGAGATCCTGTTTCCAGAGTCAAAATAAATAATAAAAGCAATGGTAAGAGAATTATCTCTCCTGCTTTCACCCGCTTACTGTAACTAAAATCTATGTAATTAAACATTTCGTAATTACAGATACAACTAGCCAAACTGCTTCTGGTAAGCTTAAAATCATTAATTTATAATCACGTCAATCACACATAAACTACTTGAAGCAGGTTGGGTCACTGATATTTGAGGGTTTGGAGCGTGTTTTAGCTGCTCTGTCTAGAGTATTAAGTTCTTTGTGAAACCAACAACACCCATTTTTGATAACAGATTTCTCTTTAAAGGCCAATTTTCAGCAACAGACAGCCTCAACCCCTCACGGCAACGGTTTTAACAAACTTAAAATACACTTGCAACTCACACATCCCTATGAATATTACAGAATTAAACCAGACTCATACAATGCCTTCTACGGAAGAGAAAGATTTTTTTGTTAGTGATCACATTGAGCCAGAGGAAACTGATTTACAGCGTGTAGCCGTCGAATTCACCGAAGACGATGAACTAGTGGTCTCTACTTCCCATAATTTCCGGAAAAGCGGCTCTGATGACACGGTGGGTGCATTCTTTAAGGAAATGGCTCGTTACCCATTGCTCAAGCCAGACGAAGAGGTAGATTTAGCCCGTCGGGTTAAGTTCCTAGTAGAAATCGAGCAACTCCGGAACAGCTTACAGGAAAAATTAGACCGTAAACCGACCAAGGCTGAGGTAGCTGCAGGGGTCGAGATGACAGAACGTCAGTTGGAGGGGAATTTATATCGCGGTCGTGTGGCAAAACGCAAGATGATTCGCTCGAACTTGCGCTTAGTGGTTTCAATTGCTAAACGATATATTAATCGGGGTGTACCATTTCTAGATTTGATTCAAGAAGGTGCGTTGGGCTTAAACCGAGCAGCGGAAAAGTTTGACCCAGATAAGGGTTACAAGTTTTCTACCTATGCTTATTGGTGGATTCGTCAGGCCATTACTCGTACTATTGCCAATGATGCCCGAACTATTCGTCTACCAATCCACATTGTAGAAAAGCTCAATAAACTTAAAAAAGCTCAGCGGGAACTTAAACAACAACTGCAGCGCAATCCTAATGAAATAGAACTTGCTCAAGCGCTAGAAATTTCCCCCTCCCATTTGCGTCAGTTACTAGAATTGCGTAGGCGTTCCCTTTCTTTGAATCACAGAGTTGGTAAAGGGGAAGACACAGAACTGATGGATTTGCTCGAAGACAATGATCTACGGTTGCCCGAAGATAAGATGAATGAATCCATGATGCGCCAGGAGATTTGGGAAGTTCTGAGTGATGTCCTGACTGAGCGGGAAAAAGATGTGATTTCTCTACGGTATGGTTTAGCCAGCAGTGAACCCTACACCCTAGAAGAAGTAGGAGGCATGTTCAATCTCTCTCGGGAACGGGTGCGTCAGATTCAAAGCAAGGCCATGCGTAAGCTACGCCGTCCCCAAGTGGCTCGACGGCTTAGAGACTGGTTGAACTAGTGCAGTAGGGCTTAATTGAAGCTCCTGAATTCTAGATAAAGGTTATGCCGAAATCAGGTAATTCCGGTTAATTAGTTACCAAATAATCTCTGGGTAAATAATCTTTAGTTAAATCATCCAGAGATTATTTGAACAGAATAATGGGTAATAAGTAATTGTCAATTACCCATTACCCATTACCCATTACCCAAGAAGGGATATGATAAATAGTCAAATTGTCTTTTTGTCTTTTTGATTATCCCTTTGCCAGCACTATGGGTAACTTTACCTTAAGACCAGCTACAGAAGCTGATGTAGCGATTCTGTTTAATTTGATTAAGGCTCTAGCAGAGTATGAAAAACTCTCCGACGCTGTCACTGGCAATGCTGATCACCTGAAAGAACACCTGTTTGGCGCTAAACCCTATGTAGAGGCGATTATCGTTGAACAGGGTGGTCAAGGGGTGGGATTTGCACTGTTTTTTAACAACTATTCCACATTTCTAACTAAGCCGGGAATTTATCTAGAAGATTTATTTGTATTACCGGAATTTCGCCGCCAAGGTATCGGTAAAGCCATACTCAGTTACCTGGCTCAGCTAGCAGTGGAGCGTGGCTATGGGCGTTTAGAATGGAGTGTACTGGATTGGAATGAACCTGCGATGGCATTTTATGAACATATGGGAGCAGCAGTATTGCCAGACTGGAGAATTTGTCGAGTGACTGGGACGGCTCTCAATCAGCTAGCTGAGTATACTGATCCGGCTTCGACTGACTAATGTTGCTCAAATGCTATACTACGAGGTATATACAGCTGCGACCCTAAACATCTAGTTGCAGGTGAACGGCAAAAATGACATAGGGTAATTTACATATTGGTTTATATTAATAAAATCACTAATGACTATTTGGGTAAACGAGCAGATTGATCCATCGGGTCTTCTATACTCTTGTATTGCCACTTGCAACGAAGAGCAGGCGAGGGATTGCCACGAGTCGTTTCAGAATAACTTGACTGATCAGCAAAAAGCAGCGGGTTGGGTTGCCCGATTACGCACAGTTAAGTCTTGGGATGAAGTGCCCGTTAATACCTTGAAACTTAATTAGATCAAATGAGAATTAAGAATTAATTCTTAAGAATTGAGAATTGAGAATTATACATTCATTGTACATTCTGCATTCTAAATTCGCGCATTCTACATTCTGCATACTGACTTTCTAAGCCCAAGATCTATTTGGGCTTGGGCAGTCGTAGCAAGTTCGAACGGATTGGACCGAGAATCTGGTTTAGCTCACGCAATTGATCAGCTGTGCCCATACAAATCAGTAGGTCTCGTGACATGAGTTTAGTGTCACCGTCTGGTCCAGCAATCAGACGACCGGAATCCCGGCGAATTGCTAGGACCATAGCACCAGTTTGCGATCGCAGTCGGGCTTCCCTGAGGGTTTTGCCCACGCAAGGACAGGTTTCGGGGTCTAGCAGAAACTCTTCCATATAAAAAGAGCTATCAGTTCCGGTTAGAATCCCATCCACAAAATCCATGACTTGGGGTCTAAGGGCTGCAGCTGCCAAGCGTCTACCACCAGTGATGTAGGGAGAAACTACAGCATCTGCACCAGCTCGCTGCAATTTTTGAACAGCTTCTTCAGAGCTAGCACGAGCGATGGCTCGAATTCGGGGATTGAGGGTTTTGGCAGACAAGATAATATAGAGATTTTCGGCATCTGAGGGCAGGGCAGCCACCAGACAAATTGCCCGTTCAATCCCCACATTTAGCAGAGTTTCATCCAAGGTGGCATCTCCGTGTACAGAAATACAACCCATATCCTGGACAGCTTGAACCTGTTCCAATCGGGAGTCAATTGTCACAAATGGGATTCCCTCAGCCTTAAATTCTACAGCAATCTGACGCCCAGTCCGTCCAAACCCACACAAAATGTAGTGTTTCGTCAAACTATCTAGCAAGCGCTTCTGTTGCCTCATGCGAATTCCATCTTGAAAGTAGCCTTGAATTAGGGCTTCTGTAAACCGGTTAACAATGTAACCGATACTAATAATGCCCATAAAAATCAGAGAAATGCTGAATAGTCTTGCCCGATCTCCCATCGGCCGTACTTCTTGATAGCCCACTGTCGAAAGCGTGATTACCGTCATGTAGGCTGAATCCAACCAGCCCCAGCCTTCAACCACCCGATACCACAGAGTTCCAATCAGAAATACACCCCCGAGAGTGATCGCACCGGCAATCAGCTCTTGGCGAAGACGTCGATATTTTTGCTCAAGGGTTGAATACACCGTTGCTTGTCATGGGTTAATTTAACTTATTACCTAGAGAAAATTCAGGTCAAACTGGCAACACCGAAAGCTGACACTGGTTTTTAATATTACATATATAAATATGATTAAGTTTATTGCTTTGCTATCGGTATAGTTCACAGATATAGTTCACAGATATAGCAGTTCTAAATGATTTCAAAAATATAGTGCCCTTATCGAACGCGATCGCGTCGGCTGTGGCCGTAGGCCAAGCTGCGCGATCGCTTAATCGCTATAACCCTTGCCCAGCAAGGATTAAATAGTTTGCAAATTTTAAAACTGATTTAGTATTGCTATATAATTTACAGATATAATTTACAGATATAATTTACAGATATAATTTACAGATAGAGTTCACAAATAGAGTTCACAGATAGAGTTCACAAATAGAGTTCACAAATAAAGTTCACAAATAGAGTTCACAGATATAGTAAAGTGTTCAAGACATATGAAACCAGGCGGTCAATGCGACTGCCAAGGCATCTGCTAAATCATCTGGTTTGGGGATGGTGTCTAAATTTAACTCCCGCATAACAGCCTGCTGAACGTCATATTTATCGGCATTACCATATCCGGTCATTGCCTGTTTAATCTGACCCGGTGTAAACTCTACCATTGGAACTCCATGTTGTGCTGTTACTAATACCACAACACCCCGTGCCTGAGCTACGGAGATCGTAGTACTCATACGGTAGAAAAAAAGTTTTTCAATCGCTACCAGATCCGGTTGGCAGTGTTCAAGCAGGGTGTGTAAATCCTCGTAAATCGTACACAGTCGTGAGCCGTAATCAGTCTTGGCAGGGGTTTGGATGATACCAAAATCTATCAACTGCAATGGTTCAGGGGTTGCCTGTATTGGTGACTGGCTAGAACGCTTTGGCACTCCTAAGGAGCCTTCTGTTTTTCCTGACTTACTAATTTGGGTTGTTTGGCAACTAATTGCGCCAAAACCTAAAGTAGCTAGTCCTGGGTCAATTCCCAAAATTCGCTTTTCCATCTGGCTCACTACAGTTAATCCCTTTCCAGTCTAATCACTAGATTAGGTTAATGGTGTTAGTGCTATCAGCCCTAGTACCTAGGCTAGCGCACAGCATTAAGTCAAGAGCTCTGACCAGCTACACCAAATACGAGAATCACAACAGAAGTTTGGCATAGCTGACTACTTGGGATTATTCTGTTTCACCCCTTATTTTTTTGGGTTAAGCGACTACTCTCATACCCTAAATGGCAACTCAACCGATCTCACCACTTTCAGCATATCCACGGGTAAATTCTGATCATAACGTCTAGGTACCGGATATTGTATTAATCACACCTTAGCCTAATTATCTGAAACTGTCGTGATCAGTACCAGCTTCATAGTGAATTCACCATTGAGGTGCGACCCAAGGGCGATTTATTCGCCCGCTTAAGGCGCGCACCTTGATCAGTAATATCAATGGAAACCGCTATACCTGAAGGGTGAGCGGCTATGTGAATCACGCGCTTTTTACACGAAGGTTTGATTAGGCAAAGAAAGTACCCATCTGACAGGCACTTCCGGAGCCTTAGCCGTTCCTCACTACATGCATCGCCTCCTTGTCAAGTGCTGGAGTTCGACCAGCAATGTCTATCCAGCTTTTGTACTTACCATACTCAGTGTAGTTATGTCCTCAATCAGTCTTTTCAAAAGAGCTCTACGTACCCTACAAAATGAATCGAGAGGTCGAATTCCTCAGCGGGTCAACCGTTGGTTTAAGTGGTTAGCCCCTGGATTACTGGTGAAGCGTTGGATACTTTTAAGTGCTGGTGGTGTAGTGCTAACAAGTTTGGGATTAGCGATTTGGGTAAAGCTGACTCCAGTTTTTTACATCATTAAATTCACAGCGCAAGTTTTAGAGAAAATTACCACCATTATTCCTAACCATGTCTCTGGTCCAATTGCGCTGATCTTGGGTCTGCTTTTTATCTTCTGGGGGCAAACCCGGACGGTAGGATCAATTACGGAAGTTTTAAAACCCGACCACGATCGAAAACTGATTGATGTGCTAATGGATCATCGTCGGTTAAACCGGGGACCGAAAATTGTAGTCATTGGGGGTGGCACTGGTCTTTCTAGCTTACTTAGAGGACTAAAGGTTTATAGTGCTAATATCACTGCTATTGTTACGGTAGCTGATGATGGGGGTTCCAGTGGACGATTGCGACGGGAAATTGGAGTGTTACCACCGGGGGATATTCGTCACTGTTTAACAGCACTGGCAGACCAAGAAAAGTTGTTAACCGAACTGTTTGAATACCGTTTTAGAGCTGGTAGTGGTTTAGTCGGTCACAGTTTTGGAAACCTTTTCCTGACCGCAATGAGTGATATTACTGGCGATCTAGAACAAGCTGTTGCTGCTAGTTCTCAGGTATTAGCAGTGCGAGGAAGAGTCTTGCCAGCTACCCTAACTGATGTTAGCCTTTGGGCTGAATTAGCTGATGGACGTCGCATCGAAGGAGAGTCTAATATTACTGAGGCTCGGGGAGTGATCAAAAAAATTGGTTGTACTCCCGAACATCCACCTGCTTTACCAGCAGCACTCAAGGCAATTAAGCAAGCTGATTATATTATAATAGGACCCGGTAGCCTCTATACCAGCATTATTCCCAATCTGTTGGTGCCAGAAATTACCGATGCGATCGCAGCTCGCTTGATACCCCGCATCTACGTTTGTAATATCATGACCCAGCCAGGAGAAACTGATGGATATAGTGTCTCTGACCATATCAAAACTATTGATGAAGCCTGTGGAAAAAGGCTATTTAACGCGGTACTGGTGAATCGAAAATACCCCTCAGCTGGGTCACTAATTAAGTATGCTCAAGTTAAGTCTCATCCAGTGTTTCTGGATCGAGAAGAAACTTCTAAATTAGGGCGTCGCATTGTAGTGACCAATGTAATGTATGAAGATGAGGAAACTCATTTAGTGCGGCACAATTCGGAAAGGCTGGCACGGGTTTTATTACGATGGTATAGTCGAGCACATGCTTAGATAAGGTGAGTGCGAGGAAAATTTTTAAAGGAAAATAAAAGCTGAGATATTAACTCAGAATAACTATTATTCGAGGTACTCTATTGCTAAATAACTAATGACCAAAATTTTTCTAGCTGATGCTAAAGCAACGCGATCGCTAGGTGTGGAATTGGGTAAATCTCTGCCAGCTAGTAGCATCATTTTGTTGGAGGGAGACTTAGGGGCTGGCAAAACAACCCTAGTTCAGGGTATTGGTGAGGGACTAGGCATTACTGATGCCATTGTTAGTCCCACCTTTACTCTGATCAATGAGTACACAGAGGGACGTATCCCCCTGTATCACCTCGATTTGTACCGCTTATCCACCTCAGAAGTAGAGTCATTAAACCCAGAACACTACTGGGAGGAAATTGAGGTTGCTCCAGGAATTGTGGCAATCGAGTGGGCTGAACGTCTACACTATTTGCCACCCAGTTATCTACATCTAAGACTAACCTATTCCCAGCACGGTGGACGTCAGGCTCAATTCACCTGTAACGGTAAGTTTGATTTAACTTGGCTGTTGGATAGGTTATCTGGTTGTTCGCCCTTGGCCTCCAGTGTAGAGTAGGTTAAATCCTAACTAGTAAAAGTTAAAGCTTCACCTCGCACGTCTGTGTTCAATTTTCCTCTGTCGTAGACTACTTGACCTCCAACAATGGTCATCACTGGCCATCCGGTTAAGTTCCAACCTTCAAAAGGACTCCAGCCGCATTTGCTTAAAAGTTCTTCCCGTAACACTGGGTGGTAAGTTTCCAAATCTACCAGTACCAAATCCGCATCATAGCCAGGAGCGATCGCACCTTTGTTAGGAATTCCATAGGCCAATGCAACTGCTGTAGACATCCAGTGAGATACTTGAGGCACACTACACCGTCCCTCTATGGCTTGAGTAAGCATCAGTGGTAGAGATGTTTCTACTCCAGGCATTCCCGAAGGAGTGTGGGGGTAGCCTTTAGCTTTTTCCTCCAAGGTGTGAGGAGCATGGTCTGTAGCGATAAAATCGATCACGCCATCGAGTAGAGCTTGCCAAAGAACTTCGTTGTCGTGGGAGGAGCGCAACGGCGGATTCATCTGTGCCAGGGTACCAATCTCTGCATAGGCATCGGTATTTAGTAATAAGTGCTGGGGAGTCACTTCCGCCGTCACCCAGCTAGGTTTGTCTTCCCTAAGCAATTCAGCTTCTTCAGCGGTGGATAGGTGCAATATATGCAACCGCCGCTGATATTTTTTAGACAACTTCAGGGCTAACTTGGTGGCATTAAGAGCAGCTTGATTGTCCTGAATCTTAGAGTGAACAGCAGGGTCAGTAATTCCAGCAAATTCCTTACGTCGCTGATTAATTCTAGCTTGGTCTTCCGCGTGTACTGCAATTAAGCGATTGTACTTCCGAGAACCTCCGCTAAAACCTTCAGCAAAAATTGGTTCTATCACTGCTTCATGATCTACCAAGAGTGCACCATGAGCTGAACCCATGAATATCTTAATCCCACAAGTCGGCTGGGCATTGTGCAAATCTGGCTGATTTGCTGGTGTTGCACCGATAAAAAAGCCATAATTAACTAAACACTTATCTGCCGCTCGCTTGAGCTTGTCATCCAGTGGGGCTTGGGTTGTCGTCGGAGGACGAGTATTCGGCATCTCTAAAAAGGACGTCACTCCACCCTTGGCACAGGCACAACTGGCAGTAAATAAGTCTTCCTTATGTTCTAGACCTGGTTCCCGAAAATGGACTTGGGGATCAATTACCCCTGGCAACAAAGTTAAGCCAGTAGCGTCTATTTCTTTATATGCCGTAACGTCCGTTGGCACTGGGATGTCTGGGGCAACCTGAACAATCCTTCGACCGCAGGTGTGGATATCCCCCAGTAAAAATTCACCAGAGGGCAATAGAATACGAGCATGGCGGATAAACAAGCAAAAGTCAGACAACATAGGAGGATGTTAAAATTTGACAGTGTCCCTGCTCGGTGTCTAGGTAGATACAGTAGATACAAACCTGAGATATAGCTAAATACAGACAACCGCAGCTAACCTACCACCATGGCACAAATAAACAGGGTTGTCCTGCCAAATTGACATTATTGACAAAACTTTACATAATCCTGATTTAGGCTCCCCTACTAACTTGAAATTTTTAAGATCTAGCTACAAAACCCCAAAGGTTTAAATTTGCTGTTAAATTTGCTGATAATTTCCCAATCAGCTATTTGTTGAAATTTCCTCAATCTTGTGTATCGGTAGTAGTTGAATGGATATGAGTCGTGTACCAGATAAAAGACCAGAAAAAAAACCTACACAGCCTTCTAAAGACAATGCTTGGGTAGAAGGGATTAAAACGATTACCTTGAGTGCTGTTCTTGCCTTTGGTATTCGCACGTTTGTGGCAGAAGCGCGATACATCCCATCAGGATCAATGCTACCGACATTACAGATTAATGACCGCCTAATTATTGATAAGTTAAGTTATCGCTTTTTCCAAGACCCACAACGAGGAGAAATTGTGGTATTTGCTCCCACTGAAAGGCTGAAAGAGCAAAATTTCAAAGATGCTTTTATCAAGCGCGTAATTGGGTTACCCGGTGACAAAGTTTTGGTTAAAAATGGTCGAGTTTATATCAATGATCAAGAAATAGAGGAAAAGTATATCGAAGAAGCACCACAGTACGATTTTGGACCGGCAACAGTACCAGAAGATCAATACCTAGTACTGGGAGATAACCGTAACAATAGTTACGACTCTCACCACTGGGGCTTTGTCCCTCGTGACAAAATTATCGGTCGTGCGGTAGTGCGGTTTTGGCCGTTAAATCGAATGGGGAAATTGAAACCAAATCCGAGTTACCCTGAAGGGTTGAATCAGCCAACTGGCTTATGAAGTCTCAGTACTTCATAGTTCATATTTTTTCCGATTTTCTGGACACCAAGTTTGCACGACACGACCAATTAATTCTTGCCCTAGCCAGGGGGTATTACTAGAAAGGGATTTGAGGTTTTTTTGGTGAACAATCCAAGGGGATTGAGGATTGAATAAGACTAACTCAGCGGATTGACCAGGAGCAGTGCTAGGGGGGTCTTGGTGTAGACAAATAGCAGGATTTGTGCTAAGACTTTTCCAAAGTTCTAAGGCTGACCAATCCCCTGTCTCGACTAGAGTATGCCAGAGTAGGGGTAGGGCTAGCTCTAAACCAATCACTCCTGGTGGTGCTTCCGCAAAGGCAACGGTTTTTTCTTCATAAGTGTAGGGAGCGTGGTCAATTGCGATCGCATCAATAATCCCCTCCCGAACACCTCGGATCAGTGCGGCTTGGTCAACTGGGTTTCCCAACGGCGGTTCCAAGCGCAAATTGGAGTTGTAACTGCATAAGTCTTCAGTATTGAGCAATAGATGCATCCAAGTGGTACTGGCTGTTACTGGCAACCCCGCTGCCTTAGCTGATTCAATCAATTGGACAGCGCGACTGGTGGAGATACGCATCAGATGGACTGGCGTGCCAGTGGTTGCTACCACTTCTAATAAGGCAGCGATAGCGGATGATTCTGCGATCGCAGGATTCCCTGGTAAACCCAAACCAATCGACTGGATACCTTCTCGCATCACTCCCCCATTTGCCAACTTAGGGTCACAAGCCCAAAGTGCTACTGGTTTACCCAAGGGTTGTAGGTATTCCAACAACCGTCGAACTAGCCCTAAATTACATAAAGGACCTTCATCCGTAAAGCCCACTACTCCCCCTAAAGCGAGTTCGGCTAATTCAGTCATTTGCTGTCCTTCTAACCCGATGGTGAAGGCACCCCAGTGATAGAGTTGAGGTGAGGAAGGGGGGAGGCTGATATAGGGAGAGTTTTGGAGTTCTTGCCGTTGTGCTAAAACAGCAGCATTGTCTAGGGGGGGGTTAGTGTCAGGCAAAATGGCTAAGCGAGTAAAGCCTCCATTTGCCGCTGCTGCCAGTAGTGAAGACCAGGTTTCCCGCTGCTCATGTCCTGGTGCACCAGAATGGCTGTAGAGGTCTACTAGTCCTGGTCCTAAAATGTGTCCCTGACAATCTTGCACCACTGTATCCCCAGAGATTTCCTTGATTTGACTTTCTACTGCCGTGATTACTTCATCAGTAATCAGCACATCAGCGACTTGGTCAATTCCAGAAACTGGGTCTAAAACGCGGACTTGTTGTAGTAGTTTACTGTTCATTGGGGAAAGGGAAAAGGAACAATAATTGGCTTTTAACTCAATCCCCCTTTCTAGGTACTCATATCTAAATTACTTGTTATGACGACTTATTTTTTACATTACTACGTATATTTTTAAAATACCACTTTGCCAGATTCTGTCAGACCTCTGGAGAGGTGACTAAATAGCCGGAAACCCTTTACGTTTAGAGCTTACTGAGTCATTGCAGACTTTCTAGGAGCATCCAATTTTGGACTAAACATACCACATTAAGCTGTATGAACGCTATGTTAATGCCCATCTCAAAAGATATATTTTCCCAAATGGGTGCTCCCGAATTTATTAATTTTTATTGGCAGCAAATACGTTAACCAATTTGACCACTTGTGCGGGTCTATGATAGAATGTCCAATGCTGCGGAGACTCTGTTATAGCATCAGTGTTGGATATTTTCAGCCTTTTTGTTATGTCTTCACTATTCGAAAAAGTTGCTAAGTAAGTGGTTTTTTCGCTAGCGCTGTAAGTAACCGAATCATCATCATTTTCTATTTGGCCGTTTCTATCTCCTGGAGCATCATTTTTCAAAAGAAGAAATGATATATGGTTAGGGGGAGCAATAAGTTCCACATATTGCGTCGGCAAAAGATCACGGTCACAAAATGAGTGTAGAGTTAAGTCACATATTTCCATTTCAGTTTCACTACTTGCCAGGGCATTCATGGTATTGATCGTTAGCATTAGCATACAGGTTACTAATGTTATAAAACCAGCTTTAATCATTTGTTTCATTTCTTTTTTAGTTCTCCTAATTCTGGGCAATTGTAGTACATTAACTAATAGTTAAGCACTCCCAGATTTTTCACCTGAAAGTTAAGCTAAAAAACCTCTTTATTGGAGGCTAAACTCTATCACTATTAGACTTTTATAAGTATAAACGACTGGTGGGATTTTAAAACCACTCGCTGCAAATAAATCCTTATATTCTTGTTCCGTGCGCCAGTAACCCCTTAGTAGCTCAGAATACCTATTCCTTTTAATTCTGGTTAGTCTCTTACAGACCTGGGGGGCGTGACATGCAAGCTGAAATCCTTCAACTAACCTTGGCCTTTCGGCCACGCGTGGCTGAAAGGCCAACTAACCTTCAACCTTTTTTTAAATTAGCCCCATAAACCGCTACGGCCACCCCAACTAACAACACCATGGCACCTAGCAGCACCAATACCCCTGGCACTTCCTGAAAAATCAGATAGCCCAAAAAACAAGCACCAACGGGTTCAAACAAAATAGCTAGGGTCACCAGGGTAGGATTAATCCAGCGTACCAACCAGTTAAAACTGGTATGTCCTACCATTTGGGGGAAAAGCGCCAATAACAAGATGTAGAGGTAAACTTCTACTGGATAATTGAGATAACTGACACCCCAGAGTAAGGATAAGAGCAACAACACCAACGCCCCCATACTGTAGGCGACAGCACTATAGCTACCGAGACTCAAACCCCGTTGCTGTGCTTCACGTCCCCAAAGTACATACAAACTTGCTATCACTGCTGCCATCAATGCTAGAGAATTCCCCAACAGAGGATTACTCCCACCACTGACAGCACCCCCATCCCCCAAACTAATCAGCACAGCACCTACAAAGGCCACACCAATTCCCAAAACCGTCAGCCTAGTTAGTTTTTCCTTCAACCAGAGCCAAGAAACTAGAGCAACCCAAATCGGAGTTGTGGTAACTAAGGTAGTAGATGCCGCAATGGAAGTAAAAGACAAGGAAGTAATCCAAGTCACAAAGTGTAGCGCTAAACAAACACCAGCCCCACTGGCATAGAGTAATGCACCTGGACCTAGCTGACCTTGCCTGAGATTGCCCCAAGCTGGTAACAGTAGCATAGACGCAATAGTAAGGCGAGACCCAGCCACGAACAGGCTAAACCCTACCCCACTCACTCCAGCCGATGCGATCGCTAATCGCGCAAAAATAGCTGATGTGGAAATCGCCAACACACCAGCCAAGAAAACCAATGCCACCTGCCACCGCAGCGGCTGCTTTATAATTTTCATAGCGATACAGCTTCAATCCCCAACCATTACCATTATTTCGCCAGAAGTACTAGGATACAGGTGAAGAAGCCCAGATAGTCTAACTTTATCTAGAATCTACTTAATCCTTGATAATTCCTAATTTATAATTCAAATATGTTTGAACTACCGCCACTTAATACTAATACAATTTGGTCAATTTTAAACGAAGAACTTGATGACGATACCGTTAACAAAATTCTCTGGTACTATCTCGGTTATCGTTATAACTCAACTACCGGGCAGTGGGATATAACTGAGGTTAATCCTGAATGGCAAGAAGACTATCCCGAGCCACCTAATTTCATCGAAAGCCGCCCTGCTACGGTAAAACTAACCCGTTCAATACCCAAAGAAAATAAACAGCTATTGAAAAAAAAATTAGGTTTCAAAGGTTACAAAATCGGAGAATTTGGTCCTCGACAAACTCGCAGAGCCACAGCCGCAAACTGGTTACTGAATTATATTGAACAAAACGACATTGAATCACCAGTATAGCATTTTTCATACCTATGAGGTAAAAAGAATTTTTTACCGATTCCCGATTCCCGATTCCCGATTCCCGATTCCCGATTCCCTGTTCCCTAAAATCCAGAAATTGTTAACCTCATAGCTATGATAATTGCTATAAAATACTTCATCCTTCAACCGTACTCGATAAGTCAGTAGGAATAACTACACACTCCAACTCCGCCTTGTGACTCTCCTGCTGATTTTCCAAATTAATTGCGATCGCTTCAATTTTAATTTGAGTCGTGCCTTGGGGTATAACTAATTGAGTCATTGCCTCCAGCTCCCCAGCCGCATTGGGGAGTAAATCTATAATAGAACGGGTTTCCTGGAGCAGAGAGCGAGTTTGGACGTCTTTAACCCACAATTTAATACATAAGCGAGATTGACTAGGAGGAAGTTTTATGGTCACCATTACCTTTTCTCCAGCAACCAAGTCCCTAGTAGTCGGTATTGATAAAGTCGGTGCTGCTAAGGTCGCATCCAACTCTAGGGATGAAAGATTATCCAGTTTAGCCTTAACGTCATGTTGCTTGGTTGCTGTAGGTTTTGTCGGTTGTGGGGCTATTTCTCGATCATCCACTACAATTTCCTGAGTCGTCCAATCGTGACTAGTAATACCAACTTTAGGGGGTGTCTCTGGCATTGCTAATTCTGAACTAACTAGCGACAAATCCTCAGATTCTGTCATTGACTCCAAGACCTTTTCTGGAAATTCCCTAACCTCTTCTTCGTTGCTAGCCGTTTTATTGCTCTGTTCGTTTGTCACTGGTGAGTGATCTTGCCCAGGAGGATTACTCTCTGGGGATAATTCTAACCTCAGCAATTCCATCAATTCATGATCTTCAGCTAAAGCACTCAACCGTGACCAAAAACGCTCTTCCATGTTTAAGGCTCGGAAAGCTTCTTCTAAAGCGATTGACTCAGGATCTTTTACAGAATCTGGAGTCTCCCACCGAGTAGTATTCAATAATTGGTTTACCTTGGAATTCTTGAACTGGGTATTAACCGATTGTGAATCCTCTAACTGATCATCTGTTTCAGATTTATCAATCTCACTAATCTCAAGATTTTGGATTCCCTCAGATTCCGTTACGGAATTAATCAGCACTTCAGAAGCATCATTATAATTAGATAAGACCTCAGACTTTATCTGTAAATTACTATCTTCATTAGTATCTTCTGCACTATCTTCCGACTGTTCTACTGTGTCTTGAATTACTGTGTCTTGAACTACTGTGTCTTGAACTACTGTGTCTTGAACTACTGTGTCTTGAAGCACTGTTTCTTGAAGCTGTAACTCTGACCCAGTATCTTGCTCTCGATGATCTAGTTCTGGATTGGCTGTAGTCGAGGATTCTTGATCATCTAGGGAAACTGAATCAGATGCTTTAGACTGATCTTGGAGGTCTTGGCCCTGTGCTCCAGAGTCAGCAAGCGACTGCATTGTAGGCAAACTGGGCAATTCGAGGGATTTAACAGTTATATCACTCGGCTGATGGTGGTAAAGTTTTGGTGGTAAAGACCGTCCAGAGATAGGTTGCAAGAACAGAGATGGATGGTTTTGAGGTAGCTCAACCAGATCCAGCGTAGTCTGCTCTAAGGGGTCTTCATCTAATAATAGAAGGTCTTGATCAGGTTGATCAGGTTTTGCAGATTCAGCGATCCGATTAGCCAGTACTACCATGGTTTCCATTGGCATTCCCTGATTCCCTGGCACAATTACTTCTAATAAATCCTCTACATTAGCTGTAACAGTAAATTGTTGAGTGGCTAAAGGAGTTGACTGTGAATTATAAAGGGTTATTTTTCCTAAAATTAGACCACTTTGACAATCCGTCGGAATATCTAGACTATGGCTAAATCCTAAAAATAACTCCTCTTGAGATAGGGAGTACTCAATATCTAACAAACGTTTTCCTGTTTGAGGAAACCGCAATTGATAGCGTAGAGTAGCAGGGAATAAGTTTTCTAAAACACTATCTAAAACACTAACTGTTATACTATCACCATTCTTATTAATTTTATCATTATCTACTACCAATTCCCCTTTGATAGTCAACGACTCTCCTCGCCTTGCCAGGAAAATATCCTTATCTAGTCTTAGGGTTAAACCGTACTGATTAACCTGTGTATCTGAAACCCAATCTAAATCAGAGGTTTTTCTTAGCTGTTGGTTATCTTCAGAGTCCCGATCTTCCAACTCATCCAATACTGGCTGAAGCACCTGTTGTAGTAGTTGCTCCAAAGTCTCCAGAGATTCTTCCATGATGGAATTATCAACAGTCGATTGGAGTGGTAAGTCTTGCGAGATAGTTGCTGTTGGTTGTTGGTTGGTTTCAGGATTAACAGGTGCCTTTGGGTCAACCTCTTCTACCCCTTGCCAAACCGTCTCTTGACTAGGACTAGATTCCTCTTGGCTAACCCCCGTTGCTGCTTTTGCTTGGTCAAGTAACTCTGGCGCAGCAATGGTTATGGGTTGTTCTTCTGGTGGTGTGATCTCACTCTGGTACTCCTGAGGGTTAGAAAACTCTGAACTAGCATCTGAACTAGCATCTGAACTAGCATCTGTTGCTTTCAGGTCATTAGTAATAGTATTGGTGGAGGCAGAATCAACAGCTAGCTCAGGTGTAGTCAGTGAATTGTCTAGTTGAGGCGGCTGAGTATCAGTTTGGGTGGATTCTACTGGGGTGGATTCTACTGGGGTGGATTCTACTGGGGTGGATTCTACTGGGGTGGATTCTACTGGGGTGGATACAGAGGTTTTAGGGGGTGTCTCTACATCTTTGACTTTGGGTATAACTTGTAGCCCTAAGGATTTTCGCCAGGACTGACCCATAAAATCGTCCATGATATCGTTACTGCAACGTAACTTCCACAGACCAGGTTTAAGCTTGGTGAAAGGAATCACCACCATTAACCCTTCTGAGTTGGTGCGACGCCATCGCCTCTGGGACTTACGTCTGGGTGGCACTTGCTCTTTGCTATCATAGGTGACGCAAATTTCTACATCAGTATTGGGCAGGTTGGAACGAGCCACTATCCGATACCGACCAGATTCAATCTCAATCTCAGAAGACTTGATTGGCTTCCAGGAGCGCTCCCCCTCTTTCTGTAGTAGAAATTCCCAGTACTTCTTAGCCATTGTCGATATCTATGACCCAAAGACCTGCTAATGGACTTGATTGCTTTTCCAATTAGCTTACACTTTAAGTCGAGTATTTTGCTTATCCCCACCCTCGGGATTTTTGACACTCCCCGTCCTAGAAGAACGGGGATTCTTTAATCAACGAGTCAGCGTGGCTCTTCCAGACCGGAATCAGGAAGAGTAGAGGCTGATTCTCCTAAAGCGTTCGGATCTATGATCCAGGTTCCGGTATGCCCTACCGTACCCAAGGCTCTTTTTAGAATATTAATGGCTGCATTATGGTCGCGATCCAACACACACCCACACGAGCAAGTATGCGTTCTGGTTGATAGCGATTTTTTGACAACTTCACCACATTTTGAACAGTTCTGACTAGTATAAGCAGGGTTAACGGCTATTGTTTGCCTGCCAAACTTTTGTCCAAAATATTCCAGCCATTTTCTAAATTGATACCAACCTGCATCATTAATAGACTTGGCAAGACAATGATTTTTTACCAAATTTTTTACCCTCAAGTCTTCGTAAGCGACCACGTCGTTAGAGTGGATTACGCAGCGCGCCGGAGATGAAACCTTAGAAGAGTGCAGCCTTACAACAAAATCTGTCACCTTTGATGCATAGCCTACCAACCATAAAGGCTGCACTCTTCTTTCGGTAACTTCTAACCAGTCTCTTGGCGTGCTCTTCACGCTGCCTACTTATCTTAAGGTGTGTTCTACCTAGTCTATTAATGGCTTTTTTGCGATTGACTGAGCCTTTCTTTTTGCGAAAAACCCGACGTTGATAAAACTTAAGCAGTTTCTCACCCTTACGATAAAACCTTGGATTTGTCTCTACACCTCCCTTGGAGTCGGTATAAAACTCCTTAAGTCCAACGTCTAAACCAACGTTGGTGTGCGAAGGCTCTAAAGGTTTGCTAATATCAACTTTGATACAAAACTGAACATAATAGCCATCCGCTCGGCGCACTAATCTAACTCGTTTTATCAGCGTCTGTTCGCGTAGCGTCGGCTTTGCCGAATCGTAACGCCATAACTCCCAGGTTCCTTTTAGTTTTAGTTTCCCAATACCTTTTTTGTCTAAAAAATTTATTGATTTAGTATCGGGGGATAGTTTCCAGCCAGATGTTTTATACTCAACTGACCTAGAAAACTTCTTAAACTTAGGATATCCCTTTTTACCAGGGACTTGTTTTTTACATTTATCGTAAAATCTAGAAATTGAGTTGTAAGCTCTTTGTTGAACTAAGTCGAAGAGTCGCCTCTTCTGACTCGTCTTCAAAACCGTACGTGACACTTTCGCATCATACGGCTCCTCATTATAGTACTTTAAATCCATGACATTGGCTCCTCTTAGAATGGG
>NZ_JAAHIG010000129.1:0-21255 GCF_010692305.1 Moorena sp. SIO4G3
AAGCGCGAGTGGGGGAAACCACGCCAGTTGCTCATGGGGGGAACCCCCAAGACCGCACTGGCTCCCCAAGACCGCGCTGCATCGCTTAATAAAAATCTCCCCATCTCCCCATCTCCCCATCTCCCCACACCTCCCACCCTCCCCACTCTTCCCACACTCTCCATTAATTATGGGTATTCAACCAGACTTGATATTAGTTTTGTAACACCTGATGATATAAGTCCATATATCGCTGGGCTTGCAGTTCAAGTGAATAGTCTTCCAAGGCAATAGCACGACACTGTTGTGCCATGGTTTCCCGTAGCGGTTTGTCTTCCAGTAACTGCACAATACCATTACAGAAATCTTGAATATCCTCTGGCCGAGCTAAGTAACCAGTAATACCAGGACGTACCAAATCGGGAACGCCGCCGATGTTGAAAGACACCATGGGGGTACCACAAGCCATACTCTCTTGCAGGACCACGGGAAGATTGTCGGCACGGGTGGGGAAAAGAAACAAATCAGCAGCAGAATAGGCAATGGCTTTAAAGTGATCATTGCTGGCATAACCAAGATTCAATGCTGGCATGCCAACAGTCTCAGCAATCGTTTCGCCACCACTGCCAAAGGTTAGCACTATAGTTTCCGCCTTGATAGACTGGGGTAGACTTTGCAACGCTTTCAACAGCAAATCGCCCCCCTTGCGCTTCTCGGCTAAGTTTGTGGCGGCAAACATTAGAACTGTTTTGCCCGTGGGAATGTTGAGTACAGATTTGCACTGTTGGGATTCGAGGGGCTGATAGACTTCGGTATTAATACCATTTGGAATATGGTGAATCCTAAAGCGGTTGAGCATACTTTGCTGAGCTTGCTCACAAAGCCAGCGACTGGGAGTAACAATTGTTAAGTTTGAGTGACTATAAGCCCAGTTTTTTAGCTTCCACTCTATATGAGTATTATCTTTTGGAACAGCTGGGTAAATATTTAGATCAGGACATTTTCCACAACCACGTTTCCAGCGATCGCAGTCATAGCTATAGGCACAATGTCCAGTAAAGCTCCACATATCATGGAAGGTAAACACAGCAGGTTTACGTTTAGTTAATGAAGGGATTGCTAAATAATTAAAGTATCCACGACTGCCACCATGAAGCACATGAAAATTGAGGACATCGGCGTTTTTATAAAAGCTGTGCTTAGGAATCGTAAAGGTGCCCAGTTTATTAATATAGTAAAGTCCTAGTTGTTGGGTAATCGGGGCAGTTAGTTTATCTAGAATGGCTAAACGGGCAGCATAATCTACACGATCACTAATCGTTTTGGGTCTCCAGACTAACAACCGTGAGTCTGCGCCTTGACCGAGCAAACCTTGATGGAGTCGGTAGCCTGCGATCGCGGCTCCCCCAGAAAGATCAGATTGATTGATATGTAGGACTTTCATGGTGCTCGCTAATGATTCCAGGTACTTCAACGTTGTTGATTGCTGCTCTTAACTCCTGTTCGTGTTGCAACCTACCAGCTGCATAATTTTCATAGAAAAGCTTGGAAGTAATCTGGTCTCCAAAGCCAACAATACTGGGAACATTAAACAGTAGCTTTAGGGAGACACAAGCTGTGCTGACGGCAAACACCCTGGGTTGATTATTGACCCTTGAATCTAGGGGTAGAAAAGCTTCGGCAAAAAATACCTCAAACGGTAGAAAAAAGAGGTCTGGTTCTGATAATATTATTATTTTATCAAACAATTCAGATAGGGCATCCTCCAACTTCTGGAGTTTAACATTGTCATCTCTAGGATGGGGTTTTATGACCAGTACTGTGTTTGGCTCTATACCTTCACTGATCAGGAATTCACGGTAAGCAGCGATTTCATTATCCAGAGACATTCTACGAGCCTCAGAGAAATTTGAAGTGAGTAGGATTGAAACGGGAGACTCAGCAATAGTCTTGCGAAACTGAAGAACATATTCTGGATTTACCAAACCCCTGAGCTTTTGAAACGTTTCGAGAAGCCACACTTTATTTAATGTGACAGTTTTCATAGGAGGGGATTCCCCAAACGCTTCAGGTAATAAAAAATAACCGATATCAAATTTTGGTCTAATTTTTAGATAAGTGATTAGTCGTAAACTCGTTTTTAGTTTACGAACTAATGCTTTTTGTTTTTTTTGTATATAGCTAAATAAATTAAATTTAGGTTCTGGCTTATCGGCAAATAACGCCTTTGATTTTACCGAAAAGTAAAAGCCAATACTATCACCGTAACAAAGTTTCAGGGCAGATTTGTAACTATTAATCAGTAGTTTATTTCCAAACATCCAATTCCGGCACAGGTAAATTTCATCAGCGCTGTTAGTGCCTACCATTTCATGGACTATCCGGAAAATTTTTGATGGGCTGGAATAGTCTAATCGACTCTCAATATCACTGAGTTGCTCAGGGGTGATGTACACAATTTTCTGCCACTCCCCCACTAACTCTGCTATCCTTTTGATAAAGGCGGCAAATTCATCAATTTGCCCAGGGGGAGAATAGAGATGATAAATAACAAGGTAATCTTGGTATTTAATAGTAAGGTCTTTTTGCTGTTTTTCTCTGTAACTAAGCACTGATAAGGCAGTCACTAGTTGAATGGTGCCTTGACAGGTAATGATGCGTTTAACAAGCTTAGGATTAGTCATTTGGTTTATGGAAGTAGTCAGCATTGCTCCTGGTTAACAGACAAAAGTCTGAGCACCCGAAAGCTGATAACTTGCCAAGTTATCCTAGACTTTTACTTGAGAAGCATTGCCTATTAACTCTTTCAGACGTTATCTTTCAAATCGGGATAGTGTTATTAATCACGCTCAAACCTGTGCTTTGAGCAACAGGTCACATATTTCTCGAACCGCTCCTTGCCCACCTGCTAATCTGGTAACATACACAGCACTGTCTTGGTTTTCTGGTATCCCATCAGCAACAGTTAAGGGACATCCTACAGCTTTCAGAACGGCTAAATCAATGATATCATCACCAACATAGGCGACTTGGGAAAGAGATAAACTTAACTGTTCACAGAGTTCTTTGAGGACAGTTAACTTATCTTCAATGGCAAAAAAACTGTACTTGATTCCTAGCTTGTGGACTCGATGTCGGGTTGCCGTAGAACTGCTATTGGTAATAACAGCTACCTCAATTTCAGTCTGTTGGAGTAGCCTTATCCCCATGCCATCTTTGACATTAAACTTTCTGAGTTCGTCACCGCTTTCTGTATAGTAAAGTCCGCCATCGGTCATGACTCCATCTACATCTAGAGCTAGCAGTTTGACCTGGGATAAACGTGCTTGTAATTCAGTCTCAGGGATGTTATTCATAGCAAATTTTTCGGCGTTGCTGATTCTGGGTATGGTTTCGCCCCCCTAACCCCCCAATTCTGGGGGGAAAAAAACTCTAAAAGTCCCCCGAGCGAGGGATTGCTCGCTCGGGGGATTTAGGGGGCTTCAACAAAACCATATGATCGCGCATTCATTCCATTATTAAGCAACGCAAATTTATCCGCAAATTTTACCCAATTGTAGCCTCCAAAGCTGCACGAACATTCAGAATTCCCTTGAGGACATTTTCTAGTTCCGCCAATGGTACCATATTCGGACCATCGCTAAGGGCGATGTCAGGATTTTCATGGATTTCCATGAACAGAGCATCAATGCCAACGGCAGCCGCAGCTCTGGCCAAATAGGGAACAAAGTGCCGCTGTCCACCAGATTGATCTCCCTTTCCTCCTGGCATCTGGACGCTATGAGTGGCATCAAAAACTACAGGATAACCTAACTCGCGCATCTGAGGGAGGGAGCGAAAGTCTACCACTAGGGTATTGTAACCAAAACTAGTACCCCGCTCTGTGAGTAAAATATTCTTAGCTCCCCCAGCTTCCAGTTTGGTGACCACATGCTTCATATCCCAAGGGGCAAGAAACTGACCTTTTTTGACGTTAATTGCCCTACCTGTGGCAGCCGCAGCGATTAGCAAGTCAGTTTGGCGGCACAGAAAAGCTGGGATTTGCAAGACATCGACTACTTCAGCAACCGTTGCAGCTTGGTGACTTTCGTGGATATCGGTAAGCACTGGCACACCCACCTTCTGTTTAACTTTCTGGAGAATGTCTAGACCTGTGTCTAGGGTTTGTCCCCGAAAGGAGTTGATGGAAGTTCGATTGGCTTTGTCAAAGGAAGACTTGAAGATCAAAGGAATATTTAAGCGATCGCATACTTTATGGATCTCCTCTGCCATTTTTAAGGTAAAGTCTTCCGATTCAATCACACACGGACCACCAATCAGGGTGAGTGGGCAGCGATCGCCAATCGAGAGGGTATCTGTGATTTGAGCGCGAGTCATAAATTAGTTACCAAAAAAATTGGGTTTAAAGCCCCGTCCTTCGCTGGATAGAAACCTTAGAATAAAGAAGCCTTAATTAATAAGTTTTAACCCTTATGCTCATAGCCTGCCCCCTTTAAAGGCTTCTTTATTCTTACGGTAACTTCTAGGGACGGCTTTTTTTTAAAACTTTTTCTTGACAGTTTGTACTAGGTGTGCTAGTATAAGATTATAAACAATAGACTTTTAAAAGAGATAGATACTATCTAACCATAAGTAGGCAACGTAAAAAATATGTCTGAGATACATATTGCGTAATTTAGTCTAGCGATGCAGAGGTGCGACCCGTGGCGAATTTAATTCGCCAACGGAAAGCGCACCTAAGCGGTCTTGGGGGTTTCCCCCATGAGCGACTGCATCAAGACAACGACTTTAACGTCTATGAAAAATTTAGATCTAAAAAAGTATCTATCTCTAAAAAAAAAAGTAAAGGTACGGTGGGGCACACCGAAACCTAGATCTATGATCAAAACGCTTAGGTCGAATCGGCCTCTACTCTTTCTGGTTCCGACCTGGCTGAGCAAGTCGGCTCGTTGTTCGCGTAGCGTGGCCATAGGCCAAGTAAGAATCCCCGTTCTTACAGGACGGGGAGTGTCAATTATTGTTAACTATACAATGGGTTGTAGTAATAGGTAAGCGGTCACGCATTTAAACTCCCTTGTATTAAATCAGAAAAAAACCCCTGAAACTCTTTTACCTTCTGCCTTCTGCCTTCTGCCTTAGCAAGGCAGGCTGATTAACGTCAGAAGCCAACGTAGACTATGCCTATGTAGGCATCTCATAACCGAATTGCTGCATGGTTGCACTGTGTAACTCCCAAAGAAGGCTGAGCTGGTTGTCGGTATAGTACTTTTGCCAGCCATTAGCTTTTCCAGAGCGGATATGTTGCGGGTCTTTTTTATGCAGCTCCTCAAATGAAAGTTCTTGCTTGGAGGGATTATAATCTAGACTAATCAAGGCTTTTATCTGCTGACATGCCCTGGGCCTATCCGCCAGCACATCTTCAAAGCGGAGTCTTAAAAGTCTGTCATTTAGAGAAGGTATGGCTTGATTCCAACTTTGATACCATTCACTCCACGAGCCAAATGTAACTTCTCCTCTAATTACTTCATCGAGAGTTTTAACCTCTTGCCAGAAATCCTTGATGAAATTGAAATAAGACCAAAGAACAGAACCGGGATGACGAACAGCTAAGATGACGTATTCCCCTTCAAAATATTCTTGGTAGGGTAGTTCGTGGGTTTTGATAAAGAAGGGAGATTCCTCAGCTGCCAATTTTTGGCGATTTTTCGGCGTTAGCACGCTCAAACAGCCAGGAAGTAAGTAGCGGCAATCTTTCGTATAAGGGGGCACATTCAGGTCATAAAGAGCAATCCAGTTTTCTAGATTGTTTTTATTAATTTGAGCATGCAACTTACCCCACAAAGATTTTGAAATTGTCTTGTCCTTTGGCCAACGCCAGTTTTTGATAAAATTTACGGCTCCACTAGCATAGGTCTCAGGTTTCCTACTACCTCCATAGACTACAGTCATTGGTCGCTCAAAGAAAGTTTGAATTGTTTGCTGGGTCAATGAGTTTCCAGAGCGTGGATATGAGGCAATGTAGATAATCATTTATCTATTGATAGACTTACATATTAACAGAGTTTTTAGCTACTTAGGGAAAACTGGGATCTATTCTCAATAATTTGGATAGCATCTCCAGGTTTAATGATAAATTAAGGCTTGAGCTTTAACTAAATCCTCAGGGGTATTAATCTCCAAAACTGCCTTTTCAGTAATACACACCCGAATGGCAAATCCATGTTCAAGTACTCGCAACTGCTCTAAGCCTTCACACCTCTCTAGGAGTGTGGGTGACAGTTGAGCATATTTGCTCAGGAAATCTCGCTCAAAAGCATAGAGTCCGAGATGGTGGAATACAGGTGCATCTCCAGAATTCCGGAAGTAAGGAATGGGAGCACGGGAAAAGTAGAGGGCGTGATTTTTGCGATCGCATAAAACCTTGACTGAGTTAGGGTCTTGATAGCTTGTTGCCATATCCAGAGGACAAGCAAGAGTCGTCATCGCAGGAAACTCCCCTTTGAGATAAGGACTTACCAGCTCGGTCAGCATCTGACCAGTAACAAAAGGTTGGTCTCCTTGGACATTAACGATTACCCTCATTTCCGGATAACGTTGAGCTACTTCTGCAACCCGGTCAGTACCAGTAGCATGGTCTGAGCGAGTCATTTCCACCTCTCCCCCAAACTGCCCCACACAATCGGCAACTAATTCAGAGTCAGTGGCAACTACCACCTTAGTGAAATTAGGACAACCTTTAGCTGCCTCATAAACCCTCTGCACCATTGGGCGATCGCCAATCATTGCCAAGGGTTTACCAGGAAAACGAATTGAATCATAGCGAGCAGGAATAACAGCAAGAATATTCATAAACTAAGTTACCTAACTGGTGATATAATCACGTTTATAAAATTAATTAATCAGTAGCTTTTTTAAACTCTCGTAAAGACGAGAAATCAATGGGGTGTATCTCACTTTTTTTAAAAAACTACCTGAGAAATTTCCCTTTAGTAAATCACGCCTGACATAGGAACGAGCAAAGCTTAAATCAATATCATTTTGGCTTATATAACCGCACTCCCTAGCTTCATTAAAGTACTGAAACCATAAATCTCCATAGGGATGATTGGCAGACTTCCACGGTTGAGTGTAGAGGTTTGTATAGTGGATTAACTTCGTATCCTTGTCATAGTAATCAAAGACATTCCAAAGGGGGTTTAGTTCTCCGATTTGGTAATGGTGATGAGCCAGAAAAGCCGGACTCATACGGGCAAGGTCAGGATAAGAATACAGACCTTGCTCAATTTCGTTGTAGTAGGTTTCTAAATCAAAGTTACATTTTTGACAATCGATCAGCATTACGCTCAAGCCCCAAAGGTCTTTAGCTTCAGTGCTATAAGCTCTTTTTGCCAGGAAATCACAGCCATCCAAAGGTGTGTCAAAGAGTTCACCAATATCAGTCAAACAGATAGTATCTGAGTCAATATAAATAGCTTTACCTTGATAGTTACACAGCTGTGGAATCAAATATCGATAGAGACTAAACTCAGTTGTATTGCGATATTTAACTCGTAAGGACATGGGAGCGAGATAAGGCTGATCATCATTACGTTCAATAGCATTGTGGGTGCCATTGAAAACATAAATATCCAGTTCCCTACGGCTATGCTTACGAAGAGAGTAAATTGAAACTTTCCTCTCCACTAGACTGGCTTCACCAGAGCCGATAAATACTCGCACAGGCTCTTGATTTTTCATGGCTAATTATCCTCATAGTGCTAGGGATTATGGCTCTCTAGAGTGTGGGGAAACTAAATTAGTATAAAATAATCGCTACAAAGCTTACTAAAAGAGGCTTGTAGCGATTTTCAAAAGTAATTCTTTTTAAATTTCATTGTATTCACTCCCTTGGTGTTTAAGGAGTTAAGCTAAATTAAATTATTTACTATAATCAGTCTAGGATAGCCTGGATTATTTATTAGTCATAATTTGATCAGATAAATTTAGTTAACTTTGAATAGTCTTGTCAAAAAAAATCTCCTGTTTATTGCTGTTTACTATCTTTAAATTCACCACGTTTACGAATAACCTTACCCGGTACTCCTACAACTACGGAGTAAGGCTCAACACTCTTGGTTAAAACTGTCCCAGCACCAATGACAGAACCTTTACCTATTCTGCAACCATCAAGGATTCTTACTCCCGCCCCGATCCAAACATCATCTTCTATAATGACACCTTTCTTAGTAGATGGTTGAAGGTCGATAGGCGTATCAAGATCGTCAAAAGTATAGTTTGAAGTAACAATTACAGTATGGGTAGCGATTCTGACCCAGTTTCCTATAACTAAATCCCCTGCACCATAAAGAAAACAAAAAGGGTTGACACTACAGTCACTACCAATTTTTATCTTACCCTGTGCAGATATGAGCATTGCTGAACTTCGGATAATTGAGCGATCGCCAATATGAATAGCAGAATCTTCCAAATTACATTTAAGGGTTACATTATTTTCTACAATAACTCGATTGCATAGAAATAATTTACTGAAATTATTTTTGATTACATTTTTGCCTATATAACACTCTTATAGCAATTCTACGACTTGTGAGGTACAAATTTCTGGTTTTTAGGGAGCAGGGAGCAGGGACTTCGGAGCAGGGAAGAGCTAAGAGGGAAGAGGGAAGAGGTAAGAGGGAAGAGGTAAAAACTAAGAGGATATCTGAAAAGTTTTTTTATACTGATTGTTGCCCCCCTAGCCCCCCAACTTTGGGGGGAACAAGACTCAATTTGCTTCTAAAAGTCCCCCAAAATTGGGGGATTTAGGGGGCTTGGATGTAGCCAATGAGACTTCTCAGACAACCTCTAATGTGTACCTCATGAGTCCTAGAAACGCTATACCCAAGATATCCAAGTTGGTTACGGTAATAGTTTTGTCTAATTTTATTTTGATAATTATCCCATAATTTATTGATTAAATTAAATAATTGATACATATAGCAAAGGGAATAGGGAATAGGGAATAGGGAATAGGGAATAGGGAGTAGGGAGTAGGGAGCAGGGAGCAGGGAGCAGTTGCTAGTGGTGCTTTAGGGGCGGAAAGGCTCTGATTTTTGGCTTCGTAGCCAGGGTTGGGATAGTCCGCCCCGTAACGCACCGTCAAAGTTGGCACAGTCCGTCCGATTGTAACGGGCAAGATGCCCGTTCCACCCACCAGGTCTGTAGTTTTTGCTTGAATAAATCTCAATAGAAAATCATTGGGGTAAAACTTTCCATTGTCTAGGTTGATAAAATTGACATTGAGTCATTAAAGTATTACTTTTAACTTGGAATTTGAATACTACGTGGTCGTAGATATATTTAGGTGGTTTTTGAACCCAGACTTTAGTAGAATAAGAACCTGGACGTAATCCAAGGTAAGGCATTTCTATCTGAAGCTCAACTAGTCCATTAGAAAATTTAAATATTGTGTTGTCTAGGTAACTATCTAGATTTAAGAATGGTTCACCTTCTCCAGAACTTTGTCTAATAATAATAAAAAGGGTTCCATTATCAATTTCTGTGTGAGCTTTGCACTTAACACAAAAGGATACCGGTTGACCACTGAGAGGATAGTCAATCCTATTTCCTTGTCCATCTCTAAAGTAAACGCCAATAATATCTAAACCAGTGCTTTGTTCTGCGGGTTTTTCTTTAAAGAAAACAGCTCCTTTTGATTCCTGTTTGTTATCTAGGAACAAATCTTGATCATATTGTTGCATTACCACAGGGGCTTTACCAACTGCTAGTAATTTTCCCCGTTGAAGATAAATTGCTGAATCACAAATAGATAGAATAGAATTAGGATTGTGAGCTACTAACACAAACGTTGTACCTTTATACCGTAATTCAGATAGCTTTCTATAGCATTTCATCCTAAACAGAATATCGCCAACTGCTAGCACCTCATCAATCAGAAGAATATCTGGTTCTGTATGAATTGCACTAGCGAAGCCTAACCTTGCTGCCATGCCAGAACTATAGGTTTGTACGGGCGCATCAATCGCATCGCCAATTTCCGCAAACTCTAAAACTTGATCAAACCGCTGATCAATTTCTTTTTTCGACAACCCCAAAATCGACATATTGGCATAAATATTTTCCCGCCCTGTCAAAATCGGATTAAACCCTGCTCCTAAGGCAATCAATGGTGCCAAGCGACCTTTAACTTCCACAGAGCCAACATCCGGCTTAATCAAACCACTAATAATCCGCAATAATGTCGATTTACCACTACCATTTTTTCCCACTAAGCCAATTGCTTCTCCTCGTCGCAATTGAATACTGACATCCTTAAGTGCCCAAAACTCCTTTTTCCGCAGCTTATCATCCTTCTGCCGCAATCCTAATAACTCAGTGGCAATATCATGAACCCCATATAATAAAGACCGCTTCAAGTCCCGACAAAACTTTTTAGAAACCCCATTAATCGAGAGAATGACTTCACTATCCTGGGATTTGTTCGCAAGGTCTTGCTCAGTGGTACTAATCATCATTAAGAACTCATCCTCTCAACTATAAAAGGCATGGAGAGACGATAGACAATCCAAGCTAGTAGCAATCCCACAACAGCAATTCCACTCGCCACCCAAAATCCCAGGGGATCGGAGATCACACCTGTGGTTGCCAACTCTCGTGTTGTCACCAGCAAAGGAGTGACTGGATTGAATTTCACAATAGCGCCAAATACCCCCTCACTAGGAACTGGATAGACAACTGGAGTCAGAAATAACCAAAATCCAGTTGCCAAAGTAAGACCCATATAAAAATCTTTATACAAGGCTCCCATCGGGGCTAATAACAAGCCAATAAATGTTCCAAAAAAGACAAGATTAATCAAAGCAACTGGTGCTATAATCACGCTCCAACTTACTGGCATCTTGAACCAGATAAACAAGCCCACAATCAGAATTAACTTGATACCAAAGTTAAAAAATACTTGACCGAGTTTGCTAAGAATAATCGCTTCACGGGGGAAATTAATTTTAGCCAACATTGCCTTGGCCTGGGTCACGGCTTGGACAGGACCATTCAGTGTTTCCACAAAAGTCTGCCACAGGGTCATGCTAAACATCACATAAGCTGGATAGGGCAACTCCGTGCTACCAACATTAATCACCCCGTTACTCTTAGCCATAGTAAAGCCAACAGCTGTCACAATTGGTGGTATAAAAGCCCAGACAATTCCCAGAAATGACTGGCGGTATTGGGCACTGATATCCCGCACCAGAAGTCGCCAAGCTAGTTCCCTAGAAGCTAGCAAGTCTCGCCCCATCTCTTGAAATAATTGAAGCGGATGCCTCATCTTACTCTCAGGAGTATAAACCACCCTGGGTAATCTCTGATCTGATCCTTTAGTCCGTTTCAAAACTATCTCCTCACTTTTCTAGCAGTTATCAATTGGGTGAGGTACAAATTTTCTGGTTTCAGGGAGTAGGGAGCAGGGAGTAGGGAGCAGGGAGTAGGGAGCAGGGAGTAGGGAGTAGGGAGTAGGGAGCAGAAATACAGGTTATATTTAAAAGTTTAATCTAGGTTAAATCTAGAGTTATCCCTGATAATAATTATCTGTTAACTTATTCAAAAACTATCTGTTAAATCTGGATAGTTTAACCAATTAAGTAAATTCATTGGTTCAGAAAAAAAACTATAAGCTGTTGCCCATTTAAATTGGATTTTATTCAGTTAAAAAACAAACCGTGTCTTGATCCAAAGCGCGCATGAGGAGGGAATAAAGATTAGCTTATTTATAGCGGTAAAACTCAAGACAACCCATACAGGGCAATAACCAGTGGCGGAATAATCAACGCCATCAACAAACTTAATGGGGCACCCACCCTAGCAAAATCCAAAAACCTGTAACCCCCTGGCCCATAAACCATGGTATTGGTCTGATACCCAATCGGAGTCATAAAACTATTGGATGCGGCAAACATCACCGTAAACATAAACGCTAAAGGATTCAGACTCAAACTCTTAGCTACCTCCACAGCAATCGGCAATAGTAACACTACCGAAGCATTGTTAGACAGCACCTCTGTAATCATGACAGTAACCACATAGAACAGTGTTAACAACCAATAACCAGGAAGATTACCCCCTAGTGCCACTAGATTTTCGGCTAACCATTCAGTTGTGCCTGACTGCTTCATCGCTATCCCCAAAGGAATTAACCCAGCCAGCAGGAAAATAATATCCCAGCGTACTGTTCCGTAAAGTTCCCCAGGTTTGAGACAACCAGTGATCACCATCAACACCACTCCCAACAAGGCACTCACCATAATCGTTAGCACATTAAAGGCAGCTGCTAAGACTACCCCGACACTAATTGCGATCGCAATCCCTGCTTTGTCTCGCCGTAGGGTTTCTAAATCTCGCTGTCCAATCACCAACAAATCTCGACTGGTTTGCAATCCCAACAAACTTTGCCTCGGCCCTTGTACCAACAGCACATCACCAAAGTGCAAGGAAACTCGTCCAAGTCTTTCTCTGACCAGTTCCTGTCCCCGTCGAATTGCCAAAACCGTACCGTTATAGCGTTGCCGAAACCGCATATCCTTTAAGGTTGAGCCAATTAAATTAGAGTTAGCCAGGATCAACACCTCAGCAATCCCCTCCTCCCCAGAGGTAAGACCGGTTTCCAACGGTTGCTGTCCAAATTGGACATCAGCTAAGATTTCTATCCCTCGTTGATCTTTGACTCTCAGCAGACACTCCCGACCAGACCTCACAATCAAAATATCCCCTGGTCGCAATACTTTATCTGCCAGCGGTTGGGGAAAACGGCTACCATTGCGAATCAGTTCCAAAACGTCCAAATCAAACTTCCGCTGGATTTCACTGGCACGTAGGCTTTGCCCCACTAGGCTGGAATCTGGTGTAATTACAATTTCACTGACATACTCTTTGAGATTATAGTCTTGAGTGACAATACCATTGCTAGCTACTTTACGGTTGGGCAAAAGTCGGGGTGCCACTAGAGCCAAATATGCCAATCCTACGGTAAATGTAATTAGCCCCAATTGGGTGAATTGAAACAAGCTGAAATCACCATAGCCCAACTGTTTAGACAACCCACTGGCCAAGACATTAGTGGAGGTGCCAATGGTAGTGATCATGCCCCCTAAGATAGTGACAAAGGATAAGGGCATCAAAAGCCTAGAAGGGGAAATACTTTGCTTGCGGCACCAATCTTCTACAATAGGAAGTAGTACAGCTACCACAGCGGTATTGTTAATGAAGCCCGTTATCGGACCAGCAATCATTCCCATGGTAAAGATTTGCTGGGTTGACTCCTTGCCTCCCCACTTCAGCAGTAGGTCATTCACGATTTGAAGCGCCCCAGTTCGGGCAATCCCAGCACTGAGGATAAACATAGCCATCACAGTGATCGTGGCAGGGTTGCCAAAACCGGAGATTCCCTGTTCTGGGGTGACTAGCTTTAGAAGCATCAGTAACACCATCACTGCGATCGCAGTGATATCCACTGGCATCCATTCCCTAATGAAACTGATTAAAGCTAGTACAACAACGCTCAGGGTAAGAAAAATAGTCATAGATAGCGTAGGATCTCACCAAAAAAGACTACCTTAATTAGGTAGCTCATGGACATCAATCAAACATTTTTATAAATTTACCTATCCATGGAATTTATCTCGCCATAGGATTCAATAACGCTATTAGTTAGCGTATCCTTCATCAAATCTATAATTTATAGTTATAGATTTGATCAGAATCCTTAGGATATCAAATTAATTTAAAGGTAACTTCATAACTTCATAACTTCGGAACTTCGGAACAATAATGTACTAGTCTTTATTCCCCGAATTCATCCGTAGTTATGAAGTTAATTATTCCTTATAATCTAGTCAAGTAGAGCCCTTAATTAAAACTTTAAATTAAGACAGCCTTTGTTTAAAAAACTTTAATAATAAACTGTCAATTATTGTTGACTGTTGACCGTTAACGGTTGACCGTTGACTGTTAATCCTACCATCTCGCCAAGCAAAAAATCAATTAAATTAAAATTGAATAAACTCCTGCGAGTCCCTCTGAGTCTGCCAGGAGAATAGATACTGGAGTAGGGGAGTAGGGGATATTCCATGTCCGTCCCCATTCCCCCATCCCCCCATATTCTTCAAAGTAAAGCGTGGTAGCTCACGCTTCGAGCAATTCTCCACTTCCCATCAAGCAGAATTCCCAGAGGGATCACCCTGACTACCCTTCTCAATACGCTTGATCGGTTTCGGTCTTGGTGTTTGGGGTTTGGGTGCTGTGGCTGTAGCCGCGCCATCCTTTTTACGAGCAGGGCGTGGCTTCGGGTAACTCTTTTTAGGACCAAAACGTTTCTTATTTTTATTAAATGGTTTCCTCTTTGGTCCTTTTTTGTTGAGAAAACCAATATCATTTCCTTCCTGGATTACCAGGGTATTGGCTTGCAGCTGTGCATGTAAATCCCAAAAATGACCAACGACCCTTTCTCCCAGGCAACCCTTAAGCTTTAACTTGAAAAACTTAGGCTTATCTGACTCTTTACGAGGTAATTGCCTAATTTTAACAACGACTTGTTCATTCTCCCGCGAATGGTAGATCACCTCGCCACGAATGGAAAAATAGCCATCCTTAGGAATCGGTTCCACCTCAGCTTCTGAGCAGTCATTTGATGTCTCCACTTCTGCTTCGGACTGAGCAACTCCCGAGTCAGTTGTTTCAGCTTCAGCTGTGGGTTCGAGAGTTTCTGGTTCCCAGACGCCAACAATTTGGACATGTAAGTTATCGTCTGCTTGCCTGATGCGGGGATAGACAACCCAGAGGTGGGGCTGATTGAGATCTAAGTGATTCTTGACCAAACTCATGACCCGACCGAGTAACACCGCATCAATCAAGGTTCCATCTGCCGCTACAAGTGTTCCCCTGGTCAACTGCTCTGCGGAAGGCATATATTTGCCATTGACCAGACCGATGGCGCGGTATTGCCTAGGTTCACTGGGGGCAGGAATTGGGTGCTGTCTTGAGAGCTGACTTGAGAGCTGACTTGAGACCTGACTTGAGACCTGAGTAGTTACTGTCCCATTAGATTCAGCTAAGGGATCTGATTTGGTGGTATCTTGAGAGCCACCAGTTGGTGTTTCTGGGGGCTGGTTTTGCACACTGGATACTTCCGGTGGTTCGATTCGAGACGACTCAGCTGAGTCGGGAAGCCCATTCACAGACGAATTCATATAACCTCCTAGCGGCGGAGACACATTCCCATGGGTGGTTTTGACTGACATTGGCAGCATTGTCTTGTCAACATGTTCCAGCTTTCCGGTGTCCTTTCCAGAAAAAATTCTTCTGGACTGTTGCCACCAAAAAACTGGAGGGTGAGCGCACTTGGTACTAGTCTACCCACTGTACAGAATGCAGTGAGATAAAGCTTAGATCCGCAAAGTTTATGGAATCTTTAATCTGAGCGGTTTCTAGCCGATTTAAATGAGCTTTAATGCTAGCTTATTTAAATAGATGGGATTGATGGGAGGAGACAATAAAGCTCCCCAAATCGTTTCATCAAAGAAAATCGGTCCCAAACCCCGTCCTTCGTTCGACGGCTTTGTGTTAGAATAATACAAGACGCGATGACCCGGAAAGGAAGGGTGAAACTCCCAGCAGTGGGACGCTTTGGTTAAATGGGAGATACTCGAAATGGGTACTCGGTCAAAAGACTCCAACTCCAGCCCAATGCCACGCACAAGTCTTTTTCGAGAGCGAATCAAATTACTTCCAAAAAAGTAGACTCAATGGCCATGTGCCGGAGAGAGTAGAGGCAATTGGTACCGCCAAGTGGACTATCAACCCCATGTTGGTAGTTGCTACGAGCAATGCCCCAAAAGGGTACCTCCGCTAAAGAATCCTCGTCCCTTCAGGCCGGGGAGTATCAAAATGGGAATAGAGTTAAAGAAAGTTTTGTGTCTCAAAAGCGCAGTCTGTGGATCAAAATAGTGCTAGTACTAGCTGTGCTAGCCTTTATCGGTATTTCGATGATTCCTTTGCTAGGGAATATTTTCAAGGATAATCCCGCCTCTGTTGGGGCAACACCTACAGCTACACCAAATATTTCTGCCCAGCAGCAAGCAGAACTAGAAGCTCAAGCCAAGGGTTATGAACTAGTCTTGCAGCGAGAACCAGAAAATTTAACGGCTTTGAGAGGTCTGCTGGAGATACGGCTGCAGCTCAGAGACATCAAAGGCACCATTGAACCCCTAGAAAAGTTAGCCAAACTCAATACAGACCAGACAGATTATGGAGTCTTGCTGGCTCAGGTAAAACAACAAATTGGCGATCGCGAAGGAGCAGCTCAAGCCTATCGGGACATATTAAACGCTAAGCCTGGGGATATGAATGCTCTGCAAGGGTTAGTTAGTTTGCTAACCCAGGAAAACCGCCCAGAAGCAGCCATCGGTTTGCTGCAAGACACCTTAAAAAGTTCCCAGCAAGTCAATGAGATTAAACCTGGGAGCATTGATGTCATTTCTGTGCAGTTGTTGTTAGGTCAAGTTTACGCGAATCAGAAGCGTTATGACGAAGCCACAGCTATATATGACCAGGCGATCAAAGGCAGCCAAGATGACTGGAGACCAGTGCTAGCTAAAGCCATGATTTTTAAAGAACAGGGTAACACTGAAAAGGCTAAACCCCTGTTTGACCAGGCTGCATCCCTAGCACCAGCCAAGTACAAAGACCAAGTCAAACAGTTGGCAGCCGAAACTCCAGAAACTCCAGAAACTCCAGAAACTCCAGAAAATTAGTCATTGGCCAAAGCGTGATTAGTCATGAGTAACCAACACAGAGTAGGAGCGTCACTTACTCATGACTCGACCACTGAGGCAGTCTCGGACTAGTAATCAATACTTCCGCTCTTTCGGTTCAAACAAGGTAATGCTGACCGGTTTATATTGCAGGTCAATACCTGCAGATGAGTAAAACGCTAGGGTGTGTTTGAGAAAATTGGGATCATCCCGTTGGGGATAATCCTCCCGGCTATGGGCACCCCGGCTTTCTCGTCGGTTCAGAGCAGAGGTAAGAATAATTTCTCCGACTATCATTAAATTGCGCAGTTCCAAGGCTTCGATAATTTCAGTGTTCCAGCAGTTGCCTTTGTCATCCAAATAAATTTGCTGGTACTGTTGTTTGAATTCTTCGAGTTGGTTTAATCCTTCCTCCATGGACGCTTGGTTACGGAAAACGCCACAGAATTGGGTCATACAGTCTTGGAAGGCTTGACGCAACTGGTTAAGCCGTAAGGTGCCAGATTTTTCCACAAGGGCTTTGATTTTTGCCTGGGCTGCATTGAGGTAGGATTGCTCGTCAATGTCTGGTAACTTCCGGTCTTGGACGTATTTTGCGATCGCAGCACCAGTTCTTTTGCCATAAACCACACATTCCAACAGGGAATTACTCCCGAGGCGATTTGCCCCATGAACAGAGATACAGGCTGATTCCCCAGCGGCAAAGAAGCCCTCAATTAACCCATCTTTACCACTATGAACTTGTCCATCGGTGTTGACAGGGATTCCCCCCATGGAATAGTGGGCAGTTGGTCGTACTGGCATTGGTTGATGTACTGCGTCAATACCAACCAATCGATGGGCTTCTTCCCAGCAAAAGGGAATCCGACTCATAATCTTTTCTTTGCCCATGTGGCGCAGGTCAAGGTAAACAAAAGGTCCACCTGCACTGCCATCAGGATGAATGCCACGACCAGCTCTGAGTTCTAGGGTAATTGCTCTTGAAGTAATATCCCGGGGTGCCAGTTCCATTTGTTTGGGGGCGTAGTCGCTCATAAAGCGATCGCCTTCTGAGTTAATCAGATAAGCCCCTTCCCCTCGTACCGCCTCAGAAATCAAAACTCCTACCGGATACAAGCCCGTAGGGTGAAACTGTACAAACTCCATATCTTCCAAAGGCACCCCAGCCAGAGCTGACATTCCCAGACCATCCCCAGTGGAGGCAAAGTCATTGGAGGTCGTATTAAATACCCGTCCATAACCCCCGGTAGCAAACATGACCGCTTTTGCCCGTACTACTTCCACCTTCGTGTCTAGGAGCTGGAACATCACCACCCCTTTTGCCTGACCCTCTTCCAAAATCAGCTGCATAACGTACCACTCATCGTAGAGTTTTACACCGTTATGGCGGAGATTGTTAACCAGTTCATGTAAAATGGCGTGACCCGTCTTATCTGCCGCGTAGCAAGTGCGGCGATGGGAATGACCTCCAAAAGCCCTCTGAGCAATCCGACCATCGGGTAAGCGGGAAAACAGAACCCCCATGTGTTCCAGCTCAATGACCACCTCTGGAGCCTCTTTGGTGAGGATTTCTACTGCATCCTGGTCTGCCAAGTAGTCAGACCCTTTAACCGTGTCAAAGGCATGGGCTTCCCAGCTATCGGACGCATCAACATTCTTCAGAGTAGCTGCCATACCCCCTTGGGCAGCCACCGAATGGGAACGAATGGGGTGAGTTTTAGCCACAAGAGCGACATCCAGCTTAGGCTCAGAGCGTTTAATCTCTAAAGCAGCGCGACATCCAGCTAATCCCCCACCGACAATAATGACATCGTGTTCTAGCATCTCGCTCGTATTATGGAATCCGAATTCCTATTTTAGGCTCTAGGTTCTAGCCTCTAGGCATCTAGCGTCTAGGATTACGGAAAAAGGAAGTTATCCTCCTCAAGTACGGAGGCTCTCAACTCCCCTTCCCCGGGTTGCGGAAAAAGCCGGGGATGGTTGGGATTCTCTTCAACCGGTCGCCTCAATCGGTTTCTGTCTAGGCGCTCTGCCTCCAGCTGTTGATGTGGTTTCCTCCTCTTCCATCTGAGCAATTTCAATATGGTTTAACAATGTAGTCACGAAGGCAAAGAGCAGGAAGGGCAGAGATAGTACCAAAATCAGCCCGACAGTTGCCAGAGCGTAAATTTGGCGGTCAGCACTCCAAAGAGCTAAGGCTGAGGCGAGACTCAGGAAAATTACGATTAACCAAACCATAATTTGTCCATAAATGTCACCAAAGCTTAGGGTGCATACAATGCGATATCGTTGTAAGTTATCCATGGAATCTCTTGACACATTTCTTTATTTTTGTGACATACTCCCGACGCTGACAAGGGCTGTACAGCGCGGGCTTCTTACCAACTCCAGCCATCGCTATCGGGCAAAGCCTGACGCGGGGCGCGAACGGATACAAGGCCAAAGGCCACGCGGGGCGCGTCAGGCCTTTGGCCACGCGGGGCGCGTTCGGTAAGCTTTATTAACGACACGGTCAGAAGTTACCGCAAGAAGAGGGCAGCCTTGATGGTTAGGAGGCTTGGCTGAAAGGGTTAAAACTTTATGATTAAGGCTGCCCTGTCAGCCATGCAAAGCGCGAGTGGGGGAAACCCCCTGTTCCCTTGCTGCATCGCTCTTCTAAGGTTTCGCCTCCGGAATGCCCCGACCCACGCCTTACAATACAAGAAGTTCATTAACCAAAGTACTGCAGGCGCGCACCGCCACGGGAATTTAATTCGCCGTTCGCGTTTGGCCGTAGGTCACGCGGGGCGCGTTCGCGCAGCGTCGGGCTTTGCCCAAAAGCGTCGCCTACGGCGAACGGTTCGCGCACCTATAGAATTTTACCCATTCACAGATAACTCAAACTATCGAGTTTTTCTAAATGGAACCCCATATTCTTTGTTGTCAAGGTTTAATTAGTAGGTGGCGATTAGCTCTTAAATTTGATGTCCCTACTATACCTAGTATGTCACAGTTAATTCGCAAGCTCCGTTGGGACCCTTGCCCGGCACTTTACCCGACACTTATCCTATCGGGTAAAGTGCCGGGCTTCTCGCGGTTTAGCTAAGCATATGCTTGTGATCAAGGTTTGGGGGATTTCTCAATAATTTTTAAGAGAACCGCAACATCACTTTACATTTAGATTTACATTTAGTCATTAGTAATTAATCCTTAGTCCTATGTATTTTGTGAGGCAGACTAAGCCGGATGGTATTGACTTTTAACTAATAATCAATGACCAAAAAGCGCCCTCGGTAGGATTTGAACCTACGACCGAGGGATTAGAAATCCCTAGCTCTATCCACTGAGCTACGAGGGCATAGCTATATCATACATCAGAAAAAACTGTTTTTGCTTGGCTGGTGATCGAGTAACAGTCTCTGTGTGCCTAATACCTAGTCTGATCAAGGCGCTTTGGGGGGATTTACTCCTGTAATGGTAAACAAAATATAAGCACTATACCAATTTAAAACGAGACAGTCAAGGTCAAGCAGAAACAGGGAACTTCGGATCAAGGAACAATGGCTCGGGTAACAGAAGGCAGTGCTTGTTAACCGTTGCCCGTTGCCCGTTACCGATCTCAGGATAGCTTTCAGGTTAAGTCGATAGCCACCACAATTATCGATTGCTTGTCTCAATTAGCAGTAAGACTCAAGGCACTTCGCTCGAACCCGAGTTAAGGTAGGTAAATAGTCAGTGTCACTGATCAGAACTTAGTCAGACCCTGTCACAAGGATTCTGATCAGGAGATAGTGACTAGTACTCTGTCAAAATTGAATTGAGGGGTAAACTATACTTTTCCGGATTAGGCACGCTTTTACTAGGCATTAGGTATGACTTAACACCCTGCCACCTTGCCAGCTTGCCACTTTGCCACCTTGCCCTAACCCTCAAAACTAAATTGACAGAGTACTAGGGGGTTAGAACACTTCGTCAACAGCACCCCCTGACCCTCTCAGGAGTCATGTGCCAGTATCATGTTTATTTTGAAAAGGCAGGATGTTGAAATCTCTAGTATTCAGCACCCACAGAGGGAGCAGCAAATCCCAATTCTCAATTACCAGGGGCAAACCTTTCGCCTGCTCAGTGTATTTGGTGCCACTCAGGAAGAGGAAGCCATAGCTTTCTGGCGAGACCTCACCGATCATCGGGGAAAAGCTTGTGTATTGTTGGAAGAACCTGAGCGCTACAGCGTTTGGGGAAAAATCCGTCTGGAGCAATTAGGGACTGAACCCAGCTCTGGGGGCACTAGGGGATCCTACATTCAAGCCTGTATTTTGCTACTACAGACGGTGTATATGGATGTGGAAGACTTCTTAGGAGCTAGACAAGCTGGGTTGTTTCAGAAGGATATCGCCAAGATCTTGATAGATTCAAACTTTCCCCAGGTTCAATCGACCCAAGCTGTACAACAATTGCTCAAAATCGACCCCCTTACCAACTCTGATTTTCCTACCTG